>CALCXL010000387.1 GCA_937907595.1 uncultured Pseudomonadota bacterium | reverse complement strand
TCGATCCGCACCGCTCCCCCCGATCAGGCGGAGGCGGTCCTGGGGGACATCATCGGCGTCTCCCCGCCCATGCAGGACCTCTTCAGCATGCTGCGGCGGGTGGCGCCCTCCCCCACCACCGTCCTGCTGCGGGGCGAGTCGGGCACGGGCAAGGAGCTGGTCGCCTCCGCGATCCACCGGCTGTCGACCCGCGCGGATGCGCCCTTCATCGCCGTCAACTGCACCGCGATCCCGGAGAACCTCTTCGAGTCGGAGCTCTTCGGCCACGAGAAGGGCGCCTTCACCGGCGCTGTGACCCGCCGGCCCGGCCGGTTCGAGCTGGCCGACGGCGGCACGCTCTTCCTGGATGAGATCGGCGAGCTCCCGCCCCCCATGCAGGTCAAGCTGCTGCGGGTGCTGCAGGAGCGCGTGGTGGAGCGGGTGGGCGGCATGAAGCCCGTCCCGGTCGATGTCCGGCTGGTGGCCGCCACCAACGCCAACCTGGAGGAGATGGTGGAGCACGGCAGCTTCCGCGCGGACCTCTTCTACCGCCTCAACGTGGTGCCGATCCGCCTGCCCCCCCTGCGCGAGCGGCCGTCGGACATCCCCGTGCTGACCCGGCACTTCGTGGTCAAGTTCGCCGAGCGCCTGGACCGCCGCATCGACGGCCTGGACGACGACCTGCAGCGCGCCCTGGTGGAGTACCACTGGCCCGGCAACATCCGGCAGCTGGAGAACATCGTGGAGCGCATGGTGCTGCTGGCCTCCGAGGACCGGTTGAGCCTGGACGACCTGCCCACGGAGGTGGAGTCCGGCGAGCGCGACCCGGAGGCGGGCGTGGACACGGTGGGGGGGGAGACGCCCCTGCCCGACGGCAACCTCAAGGACATCGTGCGCGAGCACACGCAGCAGCTGGAGCGGGACCTGATCCTCAAGGCCCTGCAGGAGGACGACTGGAACGTGACGCACGCAGCGCGCCGACTGGGCATCTCCCGCAAGGGGCTGCAGCTCAAGATGAAGGACTACGACCTGCGTGGTCGGGAGGCGTCGGCATGAGGATGCTGCTTGTTGCCGCCATTCTCTTCGCCGGCAGCGCCCAGGCGGCGGAGGTGACCTCCACCCCGCCCCGGTGGACCGGCGACCTGTACTTCGGTTACGACGGCACCCTGGACGTGATCCGGCTGCAGGACGCCGCCGACAGCGAGCCCGGTCCCCTGGAGGTCGCCAACGGCATCCACCACCGCCACGCCCTGGACCTGAGCGGCCGGTTCAGCCCCTGGCACGGCGTGCAGGTGCGGCTGGACCTGCCGATCGTGGCCTGGGATCGCACCCGCTGGCTGGAAGCCAACCGCATGGTCTGGGACCCAGATCGCCAGCGGCCGACGATGCTCGGCGGCGCGGCCATCAACACCAACGACCTGGACGCCACCCCCTCGTCGCGGGAGCACCACGGCCCCGACGACCTCTACCTGGGCTTCCGCGTCGTGCCCTTCGGCGAGGACGCCGTCTACCGCGGGGCCGCTCCAGCGTCCCTGGCCATCGATCTGGGCTTCACCTTCCCCTCGGGTGAGAACCACGACTCGGTGCGGGACAACGGCAGCGCCGGCGCCGGCGTCGGCGGCATGGGCGTGCACCTGGCCCTGGCCGCCAGCCGACGCTTCGCCCAGGCGGAGCCCTGGATCCGCTTCGCCTACGACCACCAGGCGGCCTACTCCGCGCCCCTGGTCGACGTGAACGGCGCGGCCCTCCCCGGCGCAGACGCCGACGGCAACACCACCCTGGATCCGGCCGACTCCGCCTCGATCAGCCTGGGCACGGAGGTCATCGCCACGGAGGACCGCGCGGCGGACACCGGCGTGCGCATGGGCTTCGGCGCGACGCTGCGCTACGTGTCCCCCGAGCAGGTGAGCTCCGGCCGACGCATCCCCCTCCCCCTGGCCTCCACCCGCGGGCACGTGGCCATCGCCGCCGAGCACATCCAGATCGAGGCGCTCATGTCCGTGCGCGCCCGCACCCAGCGCCCGGCGGAGTTCCGCATGGACGTGGCGGGGGGCTGGGTGTCCGATCACACCCTGGAGCAGGTCAGCGAATCCGCCTACGGTGTGCAGACGGCGCCGGGCACCTTCTACGTCCGCTTCGGCGTGGGCGCGCTGCTCCGGTTCCGGTAGGGAGGCCCCGTGCGCTTGTTGATCCTGGCCCTGGCGATGCTCTGCGCGGCCTGCTCGCCCAAGAACCTGCCGACCACGGGCGAGGAGACCTTCGTCTCCGACGACCCCTGCTTCAACCTGGCGAACAGCTGGCCGGCCATGGCCCCCAACTACGCCAGCTACGAAGGCGACGAGGGCGCGACGGTGGGCAACCTGGTGCAGAACTTCCGCAGCGTGGACCAGTTCGAGGACGAGCTCTGCTTGAGCCAGTTCCTGGGTGAGGCGCTGGTGGTGGACATGGCGTCCTGGTGGTGCGGGCCCTGCAAGGAGGCCGCGGCCGAGTCCATGGAGCTGCTCCCCCAGATGCGCGCGCTGGCGCCGTCGACGTTCGTGACCCTGCTGGTGCAGAACGAGGCCGCCAACCCCGTCTCCCAGGCCGACGTGGAGCGCTGGGCGGAGACCTTCGACATCGAGTACCCGGTGGTCAAGGACATCGGCGAGGACGTCACCCGTGCCTGGTCGGTCTCCGCCTTCCCGACGTTCCTGTTCGTGGCCCCGGACGGCACGATCGTGGATCGCATCGAGGGCAAGCCCGAGGACGCGGACATCCTGCAGTTCGTGGCCGACGCGGCTGAAGATTACGCCGGCGCCTTCCGTCAGACGAGCGAGTGACCGCCCCGGACTGAGTCGCGGTCCTCCCCTTCAAGCCCCCCTTCCCCCCCGGAGCCTCCATGCGCCCCCTGCTTCTCTCCCTCCTCGCCGCGCTGCTGCTGCCCGCCTCCGCCTCCGCGGGGGACAAGGCCACGGACTTCACGCTGAAGTCGCTGGACGGCGAGAACGTCAGCCTGTCCGACTACAAGGGCAAGGTGGTCCTGGTGAACTTCTGGGCCACCTGGTG
>CALCXL010000386.1 GCA_937907595.1 uncultured Pseudomonadota bacterium | reverse complement strand
GCAGCACGCAGGCGTCGTTGACCAGGTAGCGGGTGGGGAAGTTGTCCGTGCCGTCGGCGACGATGTCGTAGGGCTCGAAGATCCGCAGCGCGTTCTCCGAGCTCAGCGGCTCCTCGTAGGTGTCGATCTGGATGTGGGGGTTGAGGTCCAGCAGCCGCGCCTTCGCGCTCTCGATCTTCGGCTTCCCGACCCACGACGTGCCGTGGATGATCTGCCGCTGCAGGTTGGACTCGTCCACCACGTCGAAGTCGACCAGCCCCAGCCGGCCCACGCCCGCCGCCGCCAGGTACAGCGCCATGGGCGAGCCCAGGCCCCCCGCGCCGATGCACAGCACCTTGGCCGCCTTCAGCTTGCGCTGCCCCTCCATGCCCACGTTCGGCAGGATGAGGTGCCGCGAGTAGCGCGCGATCTCTTCGTTGGTCAGCTCGGGGAGGCTCATGGTCGTGCCTTTCAGCGGGCCCGAAGGCCGCCAGCGATGGAGGGGACGATGGACAGGGACGCGCCGTCGGGCACCGCCGTGGCTTCCTTGTCCAGGTACCGGATGTCCTCGTCCTCCAGGTAGACGTTCACGAAGCTGCGCAGGCTTCCGTCGGCCGTGCGCAGGTGCTTGCTCAGGTCGGGGTACTGGGTGGTCAGGGCCGTCAGCGCGGCGCCGACCGTGGCCCCCTCCACGTCCACGGAGGCGTGGTCGGCGGCGTAGGAGCGCAAGGCGGTGGGGATGTGGATCGTGACGGGCATTTCAGTCCTCGGTGCTCTCGATGTCGATTTCGTCCATGGCGGACCGGTCGTCCCGGAGCCGCCAGGCCCTGATGTCTGCGACCGCGCCCTCGAGCACGGAGAAGATGGGGTACGCCATGTTCGGCCAGGCCTTGTCCCGGTCCTCGTCGCTGTACTGCGCCGGGTGTTGGGGATGCGAGTGGTAGTAGCCCACCTCCTCCAGCCCCAACTCCCGGATGCGCCGCTGCGCCTTCATCATGGCCGGCGCGGTCACCGTGTAGCGACGCGCCGGGTTCTCCGTGTTCTCGTTGAGCAGGGGCAGGACCTCCCGCACCGTCCACGTGGCCCGATCGCCCGCCAGCAGGCCCGTGACCTCGTGGGGGTACCCGGCCTCGCAGTGCTCGGTGGCGGCCTGCAGCGCCGACGGCGTGAAGCGCAGGATCACAGGTCCCCCCAGATGTGGGCTTCGCTGAGGTAGCGCTCGCCGCTGTCCGGGAAGATGGTGACGATCACGCCCTCCTGCAGCCTCTGGCCCACCTGCAGCGCCGCCCACAGCGCGCCGCCCGCCGAGGGCCCGGCCAGGATGCCTTCCTCCGCCGCCAGCCGCCGCACCAGCACGATCGCCTCCTCGGTGGGCGCGCCCAGGTCCTCGTCGGCCAGGTCCCGGTCGTAGATGCCTGGAACGATGGACGTCTCCATGTGCTTGAGCCCCTCCAGCCCGTGGAAGGGCGAGTCGGGCTGCACGGAGACGCAGTGGATGGAGGGGTCCCGGGACCGGAGGTAGCGCGTGGTGCCCATGAAGGTGCCCGACGTGCCCAGGCTGGCCACGAAGTGCGTGACGCGACCGTGCGTCTGCTCCCAGATCTCCGGGCCCGTGGAGCCCAGGTGCGCCTTCCAGTTGGCGTCGTTGCCGTACTGGTTGAGGTAGACGTACTTCCCCGGATTCTCCGCGTGGAGCTTGCGGGCCATGCGGATGGCGCCGTCGCTGCCCTCCAGGGGGGACGTGTCCACGATCTCCGCCCCGTAGGCCCGCAGGATCTGCTTGCGCTCGGCGTTGGCATTCTTGGGCAGGCAGAGCGTCAGCTTGAAGCCCATGGACGCGCCGATCATCGCGTAGGCGATGCCCGTGTTGCCCGAGGAGGCGTCCAGGATGGTCATGCCCGGCTCGAGCACCCCGCGGCGCACGGCGTCCAGGACCATCGCCAGCGCCGGTCGGTCCTTGACCGAGCCGCCCGGGTTCAGCCCTTCGAGCTTCGCCCAGACCTCGACCCCCGGCTTGAGCAGCGGGTAGGGCAGGCGCTCCAGCCGCACCAGCGGGGTGTTCCCCACGCGGGACAGCAGGCCCTTCGCGCCCTGAAAGGGGTGCGGCAGGGCGTCGATGGAGGCCAGGTTTTCGGCGGTTCCGCTCAATGCGTTGCTCCCCGAGGGGCCCGTATATAGCCACGGGTCCGGGCGACCGCCAGACGGGCCGTGATCGGTGGAGGAGTCCGCCGTCGAACCACAAAGTTTCGATCCCCTGAAAAAGCGGTGAGAGGCCGGCCTTTGTGCTGGATCGACGGGTCGGGAGGCCCGTGTCCCACCAACCTGAGGAACCTGACCATGATCGTTCGCACCCTCTGCTTCTCCGCCGCGTCCCTGCTCTTCGCCACCACAGCGCACGCCCGGGCCGACGTCGTCGTCGACATCGACTCGTCCACCGGCGACTACGTCTACGACGCGGTGGCCTACGACGTCACGGTCAGCAACGTCGGCAACCGCAACGCCGACAACGTCGAGCTCACCATCCAGCTCCCCGAGACCGCCAACAGCCCCACGGTCTACGTCATGGGCAACCTCGTCGCGGCCGACGGTCGCTGCAGCCAGGTCGACACCACCCTCGTCTGCTCCCTGGGCCGGGTCCGCAAGGGCAAGTCCAGCACGGTCTGGTTCGACCTGGAGCTGCCCCAGAGCGCCGCGCCCCTGGAGGTCGAGGCCTCCGTCGTGACCTCGTCGCGGGAGAACAGCACCAGCAACAACGACGACCTGCACACCGCGTCCCTGGCCTACTTCGACGCGGCCATCCAGGACGGCGACTTCATGCACATCGAGCACTGCACCGGCCAGAACCTGACGGCCTTCTTCGAGTGCACGCTGTCCCCCTCCTCCATCTCGTTCCACGAGGCGACGTTCCACGGCGACGGCAGCATCTCCTTCGCCAACGCCCCCCTGGGCTACGACGGCACCTGGGCCCAGTCCAGCGACGACCACCTGGAGTTCACCTACCGCTTCAACGGCGTCCCGCAGGTGGACTTCGTGGGCGACGGCGTGGGCGGCGGCTGCTTCGAGGGCCTGTCGACCTTCACGAACAGCTCCACCTACGTGTCCCCCTACTCCGTCTGCATCCAGTAGTCCGCCGCAGCCTTGAGGGCCCGGGGTCGGTCGCGTCGGCGGCGGGCCCCGGGCCTCGCTGCGTTCTGCAGGGTGTGATGCGCCCGGGAGGATCCGACGCCCAGCGACGGCGGGGTCCCCGGGGCGGGTAGCATCCCGCCATGGTCGACGACGACGAGCCCTGGCTGCAGCGACTGGACGGCCGCATGTTCGCGCTGCTCTTCGCAGCCGCCCTGGTGGGCTGGATGTTCGTCATCGGCATGCTCGGGGGCCTGGTCGCCGTGCTGGTGCTGGTGGCCCAGGGCCGCGAGCCCAGCTCCGACGCCCTGTACGAGGTCCTGTACACACCGCTGGTCCTGGGCTCGGTGACCGTCGTGCAGATGCTCGGCATGGCCGCCGTCACGCTGGGCCTCGCCCGCGCGCGCGGGATGTCCTGGGGCGCTTCCCTGGCCCTGGGCGGTCCCCGCCGGGGGTGGATGCTGCTGACGGCGCTGGTGGCGGGGGCCAGCGTCGGCCCCCTGGCCGGGCTCGTGGCCCAGGAGGTGGAGCGGATCTTCGAGCCCCTGGGCATCTTCAGCTCCGCGCAGCTGGTGGAGATGGGCCGCGCCCTGGCCGAGGGTCCCCTGCTGCCGCGGCTGCCCCTGCTCGCGGCGGTGCTCATCGGCGCGCCGCTGGTGGAGGAGCTGGTCTTCCGCGGCCTTCTCTGGTCCGCGCTGGCCGAACGCATGCCCCCGCGCGCGGTCTGGCTGGTGACGTCCCTGGCCTTCGCCGGCTACCACATGGATCCCCTGCACATGGTCGCCATCCTGCCCACGGCGCTGGTGATCGGCTGGCTGCGGCTGCACTCGGGCTCGCTGTGGCCGGGCGTGCTCGCGCACTTCGCCAACAACGTCAACGGGGTGCTCTGGATCCTGGTCCTGGGGCCCGAGGCCGAGCAGTCAGTCACCCTGCCGCTGGCGGCCGGCTGCCTGCTGCTCACCCTGCTGGCTTGTGCTGCGATGCTTCTGGGGCGGGAGGATCCAGCCATCCCGGGCTGATAGGATCCGCAGCATCGAGATCTACCGCCCAGCCATCGTCAACGGCCTCTACCGCGTGACGGAAGTGATGACCCAGAGCGACGACCACGACGTCGTCGCCGGGGTGGAAGTGCGCGGCGGCCGCCAGGTGGTCCTCAAGCGGCTGCGCAACCCGGAGCGCAGCGCCACCCGCCGCCTCAGCGCCATCGATCACGCCCTGCGCGGCCTCGATCACCCCGGCGTGGTCCGCATCGTCGAGTTCAAGGAGTCGCGGGCCGACGCCTGGCTGGTGACCGAGCGCGTGCCCGGCCGCCGCCTGCTGGACTGGTGGAGCCGCCTGCCCCTGAAGCCCACCGCCCGCTTCGAGGACCGCTGGCGCCACATCGCGCCGCTGCTGACCGGCATGCTCGACGCGCTGGAGGCGCTGCACGGCGCCCACCTGGGGCACCTGGACCTCAAGCCGGCCAACATCCTCGTCGATCAGGTCGGCGTGCCCACCCTGGTGGACTTCGGCTTCCCGGAGCTGACCTCGGACGACGCGCCGGACGAGGGCGATCCCCTGGGGCGCGTGGGCTTCGGCGCCCCCGAGCTTGTGGACGGCGTCTCCATCAGCCGCCTGGCCGACCAGTTCAGCCTGGGCCTGGTGCTGTACCTGCTGCTCACCGGCCGCCGGGCCCTCGCGGGGCTCACCCCGGCCGAGCTGGCCCACGCGTACGAGGTCGGCCGCGTGCAGCCCCTGCGGGAGTGGCGCCCGGAGACCCCGGTGGACGTGGAAGAGGTCGTGCTCCGCATGCTGGAGTGGGACCCGGAGAAGCGCTTCCCCAGCATCGCCGCGGTGCGCGAGGCCCTGGCCAACCGCCTGAAGCCCGCGCCCGCCCACGTCCTGCAGCCCTGGGCGGTGCGGCCGCCGGAGTTTGTGGGGCGGGAGCCCTTCGCCGCCGTCTTCCGCAAGCGCCTGCTGGAGCTGAAGACGGGGCGCGCGAGCGTGGTCCGAATGGTGGCGGCGGCGGGCGCCGGCAAGACCCGCTTGCTGGACGCCTGGGCCGAGCAGGCCGCCGATGAGGGCTGCGTCGTGCACCGCGTCAGCTGCCTGCCCGGGGCGCCGCGCGCGGTGCTGGATGGGTGGTTCGAGCCTCCTCCCTGCGATCCGTCGAAGCCGCCGCCGGCGGACCTGGTGGACCAGGCCCTCGCCCGCTTCAAGGAGCCCACGGTGCTCCTGCTGGACGATCTGGAGGACCTGGACCCCAGCGCCTGGGCGCGGGTGCTGCGGGTCGTGAAGGCGGCCACCGACGGCCGCCACGCCCTGCTGGTGGTGCTGGCGGGGCGGAACGTGCCCGACGGCACGGCGATGGTCCCGGACGACCACCCCCGGATCTTCCGCGTCTCCCTGCCGCCCCTCAACCCCAAGGCCGTGGCCCGCCTGCTGCGGCCCGAGAGCAGCGACCAGGAGGACCTGGAGGTGCGCGACGGCGCCGCCGAGGGCCTGTGCCGGGAGTCGAAGGGCAACCCCGGCCGCCTGCTCCTGCTGCTGCTGCGGGACGAAGCCGGCGGGCGCCTGCGCCGGGAGCGGGGTCGTTGGGTGCCCGTCCTGGGCGGCGACGAGCCCCGGATGACCCCCCAGCCCCCCCTCGCCCCGCACGTGCTGGCCTGGATGAAAGGCCTGGGCGAACCCCTGGAGGTCCAGCTCCTGCTGACCTGCCTGCCGCTGCCGGGCTCCGGAATCCTGGAGACCCTGGGCTGGGGCATGGACGAGGGGCTGTTGAGCTTCCGGCTCCGCGGGGAGCACTGGTACCTGGAGGGGGGCGCCGCGGCGGCCTCCAGCCGGACCGAGCTCTACTCGGTGCGGGAGACCCACGGCCGCGCCGGGACCTGGCTGAGCAACAACGACTCGGGCTCCGGTCTGGCGTCGGAGCGCATCGCCGATCACCACCGCCAGGCGGGGGAGATGGCCGAAGCCAGCGACGCGTACAAGGACGCCGCGAAGGCTATGGCCGCCATCGGCGCCAACTCCGACTCCCGCCGGCTGCTGTCCCTGTCGGCCACCTTCCGCCGCAGCCGGGGATAACGCCCCCCGGGGAGCGCGGCGACGTCGACGCCTGAAGGCCGGTCGATCAGTCGCAGTCCACCGCGTCCGCCTGGGGCCGGATCCGCGGCGCGCGCAGGAAGAAGGGGTCCAGAGCCGGCGACTCCTCGCCCCCCGGCGTCGCGGCCACCGCCCCGCCCGCCGCGGACCGCCCCGGCTCCTTGCGCTCGGCCCGCTCCATCCGGGCCAGCAGCGCTTGGCGCCGCTCCTCCTGCTCCCGGGCCTCGGCCTCGTAGGCGACCGCCCGCTGATCGGCGTCGTACTTGTGCTGCCGCAGGGCCTCGATCCCCGCGCCCCGCGCTGCCGCCGATGTCCCCGCGCTCGGGTGGGTCGCCCCTGCGGCGACGCTGTCCC
>CALCXL010000385.1 GCA_937907595.1 uncultured Pseudomonadota bacterium | reverse complement strand
CTTCTTCATCTCCATCAGGACGAAGGCGGAGATCTCCTGGACCGTGAACTGCCGACCGCCCGCCCGCACCAGGCACTCGCCCTCGGGGCTGTCCTCGATGGCGTAGGGCACCGTGTCCAGCGTTCGCTGCACCTCGGGCGTGGAGAACCGCCGTCCGACCAGGCGCTTTGCCCCGAAGATCGTGTTGGTGGCGTTGGTGACCGCCTGCCGCTTGGCGATGTGCCCGACAAGCCGCTTGCCATTCTCCGCGAACGCGACGATCGACGGGGTCGTCTGGTACCCGCCGCGGTTCGGAATGACGACGGGTCCTTTGTTCTCGAACACGGCGACGCACGAGTTCGTCGTGCCGAGGTCGATCCCGATGACCTTGTCCATAAATCTGCGCTCCCCGATGCCCGCTGCCGTCGACGCGCCCCCACGTCCCGATCAGTCGCCGCTACTTCAACCGCTTGAGGGCCTTCGCTGCTTCACTTCGCCGACTGTCCAGATGCAGAACCCGCTCGTAAGCGCGAACTGCGTTGCTGGGCATGCCCAGACCCTCGTAGGCGCGAGCCAGATCGAGCGTGTATTCGATGTTCCGTGACTCCAGCTCGACTGCTTTTCTCAACAATTCCAGGCCCGCACGCTGCTGCAGCGTGTGCTCGGTGACGAGCTTACCAAACTCGTTGTAGTACTTCCCTTTGGTGGGCTTGCCGTCGACGGCTTTCTGCATGAACTCGGCCGCCCGCTTCGTGTCTTCGGCCAGCATCGCGTCCTGCGCCTGCTTGAAGAACCCGGCCGCCGTGGTGTTGCGGTGCAGGGACGAGCTCTTCTTGTACAGCGCTTTCGCGCGCAGGCTGCGGGGGTCCAGGGTCATGGCCGCCTGAAAATGCGACGCCGCCTCCTGGTGGTTCCCCGCCTCCACCGCTTCCTGGCCCTGCTTCATGTGCCGCTTCGCCTTGGCGACCCGCAGGGCGAGCTGTTTCTGGAACTCCGACAGGAACTTCGGCGGCTCCTTCTTGGCCTGCTTGCTGGTGCCGCGGGTGACCTTGCCCTTGCTGGACTTCTCCGCCGCGCGGAGCTTCTCCGCCCCGACCACGAAGTTGACCGTGGTCGTCGCCTCCGTGGGGCTGGCTGCGTCCTTGCCCTCCTTGCCGAAGACCAGGACGTCGTAGTCGTCCCGGGCCTCCACGTCCGACAGCACGCGGTAGGCCTCGTTGACCTTGTTGAAGATGACCTCCAGCTTCTCTTTGAAGCCGCCGAGGTTCTTCCGATAGAACTTGTCCGGGTGGTACTCCTTGCTGAGCCGGTAGTACGACCGCTTGATCGCCTTCTCGTCCGCGGTGCGCGGCAGCAGCAGGATCTCGTAGAAGGTCTTGTTGTCGATCCCGTCGAAGGCCAGGTTGATGGCCATCTGCTGATCGTGCTTGAGGTCGAGATCGTCAGGGTCCGCCGACCTTGGGGCGGGTCCTCCGAGCGCCGCCTCGAAGGCAGCGGGCCCGTCGCTCGACTCGCCGGCCGGGGACTCGCCGGCCGCGAAGTCGAACTCGAAGGCCCCGTCGTCACCCTCGTCGTCGTCGTCCTCGTCGACGTCGAACTCGCCGTCGAACTCGTCGTCGTCGCCCAGTCCGCGCAGCGAGTCGTCCACGAGCTCACAAGGCTCGACCTCGTCGGCGTGGACATCGGCTTCGTCGTGCGAATGCAGGTCGCTCAGAACGTCTTCCCCCATGTCCTGCGGAGTCTACACCAACACGATCGCGGCTACAGGATGTAGCGGCTCAGATCCTCGTCGGCCATCACGGGCCCCAGCCGGCGGTCGACCTCCGCCGCGTCGACCACATGCGTCGTTCCCCGTCGCGCGTCCGCGTCGAAGCTGAGCTCCTCCAGGAGCGCCTCGAGCACCGTGTGCAGCCGCCTGGCCCCGATGTTCTCGCTCCGGCCGTTGGCCTCCGTGGCCACCGCGGCCAGGCGGTCGATCCCGTCGGGGCGGAAGTCCAGCTCCACCCCCTCGGTGGCCATGAGCGCGGCGTACTGGCGGGTCAGGGAGTTCTCCGGCTCCACCAGGATGCGGCGGAGGTCCTCCTCGGTCAGCGCGCCGAGCTCCACGCGGATGGGAAAGCGGCCCTGCAGCTCCGGGATGAGATCGCTGACCGAGGAGACGTGGAAGGCCCCGGCGGCCACGAACAGCATGTGGTCCGTCTTGACCTGCCCGTGCCGCGTGCGCGTGGTGGTGCCTTCGACGATGGGCAGGATGTCGCGCTGCACGCCCTCGCGGCTCACCTCCGGGCCGCGCCCGCTCTGCCCGTGCCCCGACGCGATCTTGTCGATCTCGTCGATGAAGACGACGCCGTCCTGCTCGGCCCGGCGGATCGCCTCCGCCACCAGCTTCTCCTGGTCGATGAGGTTGCCCGCCTCCTCGTCCAGGAGCAGCTCCATCGCCTCCTTCACCGTCACCTTGCGCTTGCTCTTGCGGTCCGGCAGCAGGTTGCCCAGGAGATCCTGCAGGTTCGTGCCGCCCTGCTCCCCGCCCGAGGCCCCCAGGAACTGGATGCCGGGGAGCTCTGCGGCGGACTTGCGCACGTCGATCTCGATCACCCGGTCGTCCAAGTGCCCCGAGCGCAGCATCTTCGCCAGCTTCTCCCGCGTGCGGTTGGCCCGCTCCTTGTCCGCGTCGGGGTTGGCGGGATCGGGGAAGAGCGCCTTCAGCACCCGCTCCTCCGCCGCCTCCCGGGCGCCCTCCTTCACGCTGGCCTGCAGCTCCTCCCGGACCAGCTGGATCGAGATCTCCACCAGGTCCCGCACCATGGACTCGGCGTCCTTGCCGACGTAGCCCACCTCCGTGAACTTCGTGGCCTCCACCTTCAGGAACGGGGCCCGGGCCAGGCGCGCCAGACGCCGCGCGATCTCTGTCTTGCCGACGCCCGTGGGCCCGATGAGGATGATGTTCTTGGGCGAGATCTCGTCCCGCAGGTCCGGCGCTACCTGCTGGCGCCGCCACCGGTTGCGCAAGGCCACGGCGACGGCCCGCTTCGCTGCCTGCTGGCCGATGATGTACTTGTCCAGGGCCCGCACGACCTCCCGGGGGGTCAGCTCGGCGCCGGGGACGGGGGCAGGGTGGTCGATCTCCACGTCAGGACTCCAGGGACAGCAGGGTGACTTCACCGTTGGTGTAGATGTCGATGTCCGCGGCGATGGCCAGGGCCTTGCGGGCGATCTCCTCCGCGCTCAGGTCGGTGTTCTCCAGCAAGGCGCGGGCCGCCGCCAGGGCGAAGTTGCCGCCCGACCCCACCGCGGCCGTGGGCGAGTCCGGCTCCAGGACGTCGCCGGTGCCCGTCACGACCAGGGTGTGCTCCGCGTCCGCCACCAGCAGCAGGGCCTCGAGCTGGCGCAGGATCTTGTCCGTGCGCCAGTCCTTGGCCAGCTCCACCGCCGCGCGCCGCAGGTTGCCCGGGAACTGGGCCATCTTCGCTTCGAACTTCGCGAACAGGGACATGGCGTCGGCCGTCGACCCCGCGAACCCCGCCAGGACCCGACCACCGGCCAGGATCCGCACCTTCTTGGCGGTGCCCTTGAGCACCGTGTTGCCCAGGGTGACCTGGCCGTCGGAGGCCAGCACGATGCCTTCGGGACGGCGCACGGCGAGTACGGTGGTCATGAGCTCTCCTGTTCCTGATCTTGATCCGGGTCCTGGCCCCCGCGGGGGTGGCTGGCCCGGTGCACGTCCAGGAGGCCCTGCACGGTGCGGTGGGTGTACTTCTGCGTGGTCGAGAGGCTGGCGTGGCCGAGCATCTCCTGGATGGCTCGAAGGTCGGCGCCGCCGTCCAGCAGGTGGGTGGCGAAGCTGTGGCGCAGGGCGTGAGGGTGGACGTCCTTGTCCAGGCCGGCGGCCAGGGCGCGCGCCTTGAGGGATCGCTGGGCCGAGCGCGCGGTGAGCCGGCCGCCGCGGTGGTTCACGAAGAGCTGCGCGCCGTCGGGCCGCAGCAGGGGGCGCGCCTCCAACCAGGCGGCGATCGCGTCGGCGCAGGGCTCCCCCAGGGGGACCACGCGCTCCTTGTCTCCTTTGCCGAGGACCCTCACCTCCCCTCTTCTGAGGTCGACGCGGCCCGTGTCAAGCCCCACCGCCTCCGAAACCCGCAGCCCGGAGCCGTAGAGCAGCTCCACCAACGCGCGGTCCCGCAGCGACAGCAGCAGCGGACGCAGCGCCGGTCCCCCCTCGGGCCGCTCCAGGAGCTGCTCCACCTCCCCCGCCCCCAGGACCGTCGGCAGGCGGCGACCCTGGCGGGGCGACGCGATCCCCCGCGCCGGGTTCACGTCGTCCCCGCGGTGATCGGCCAGCCAGTCGAAGAAGCTCCGCAAGGCGGCCAGCTTGCGGCGGCGGGTGGCGGGCGCGGCGTCCCCGTGCCGGCGGGCGAGGAACGACCGGATCGCTCGAGCGTCGGCACCGTCAGCGTCCGCTTCTCCCCGGGCATCCTGATCGTCGGCGAACTGGAGCAGATCACGGCGGTAGGCGTCGACCGTGCGGGGGGAGCGGCCGAGCACGCCACGCTGGTGGGCGCAGAAGCGATCGATGCGATCGCGCAGATCGGTCACGCCGCGGGAGGCCAGGCCGGTGCCGGTCGCGCCACCTCCTGCTCGGTGGCCCAGGCGGCGACGGCGGCCACGCAGGCCTCCCCCCGCGCCTGCCGCCTTGCCTTGCGATCCCGCTTGCGCACGCGCTCGGTGTCCTCCGGCAGCA
>CALCXL010000384.1 GCA_937907595.1 uncultured Pseudomonadota bacterium | reverse complement strand
GCGGGTGCAGCTCCCGGTGCGGGCCGGGCAGGGCGGACGGGCGCAGCGCTGGGACCTGGGGGACGAGGGCGCGGGGGGCTGGACGCTGGGAGCGGAGCCGCGGGGGCCCGGCGGGGGGCCGGGGGGCCGCATGGGGCCGGGCGGCGCCGATGGCTCAGCGGGAGCGACGGGGCGGGGCCTGATCGTGCGGAACCGCCGGTTCCTGCCCGCGGGGGTCTTCGGACGGCTGCTGGCCGAGGGTGGGCCCTTGCCGCCGCACCTGCTCTCGCCGCCGCTGGAGGTGGAGGCGTCGCGCATCTGCGGGCTGGAGCTGCGGTTGGCGATGCCCGATCGCGTGCAGGAGCCGGGCGGGCGATCGGACTTCCTGGTGCCGGGCGGCCGCTTCGCGCTGGTCGCCTGGACAGCCAAAGCGGAGTTCGACGGCGGCTTCGACCGGCTGCTGATGGTGCCGCTGTCGGCCTTTCCGGGGGAGCAGACGGCGTCCATCCGGCTGGAGAATGCGCCGTCCTGGCTGAGCTCGGGCACGGTGCGGCGCCTGGCCGTGGTGCCGTCCAACCTGCCCGGGGAGGTCGACCTCCTGTCGGTGGCGCTGACGCCCTGCTTGTAGGGAGAGCCCCCACGCTCGCGAGCTACTCGCGGGGCAGGCGCCCCTGTTGCCGCAGGACCTCGTCGATGAGGGTGCCGGTGGGGTTCTGGATCGAGTCGTCGCTCAGCTCCTGGATCTGCTGGCCCTCGAAGGCGTCGTCCAGGATCAGGTCCAGCTGCAGCTCGGCGAACGTGGCGCCGCCGTCGAAGTCCAGGCGCTGGCTGGCCACAGCGAAGCCCTCCGCCTCGGCGCGCAGCTCGTAGGTCCAGCCGCGAAGCAGCGGCGACTCCCGCAGGCCCTCCAGGGCGTCGAAGGCGAAGGCGCCGGCCTCGTTGCTCGTCACCAGGGTGGAGAGCTGGCCGGGCGATTCTTCGGGGTCGGCGCCGTCGCGCGGGGTCACCGGCAGCAGCACCACCCGCACCCCGGCCAGGGGCTGATCGCTGCCGGCCAGGATCACCCGACCGGACACGCGATCGCCGCTGCGCTGGCTTTGGGGGGCCGCGCAGCCGACGAGCAACAGGAGCAGGAGGAGGGAGCGCACGGGGGGTAGGACCGGCGCCGGGACCGAACGTTCCGGCGCCGGACCCATCACACGTTGTCGTCGCGCAGGCCGACCGAGGCCAGGAGCCCGTTCAGGTTGGACAGGTCGGCCGGCAGCAGCACCTTGGTGTCCGGGCTGCGCAGGTTGGAGAGCTGCTGGATGTAGCGCTCCGTCAGGCGCAGGCGCACGGCCTCGGCCCCGCCGGGCAGGGACAGCGCCGCGGCGATGCGCTCGATGGACTCCGCCGTCGCGTCGGCCAGGGCCCGGATCTCCGCCGCCCGGCCCTCCGCCTCGTTGATGCGCCGCTGCATGGAGCCCTGGCTCTGGTTGATCAGTTCGATCATGTCGCCTTCGGACTTGTTGATCGCCGCCTGCCGGTCGCCCTGGGCGCGGTGGATGATCGCCTTGCCCTCGCGCTCGGCCGTGACCTGCTTCTCCATCGCCGCCCGCACCGACACCGGCGGCGCGATGTTGCGGATCTCGTAGCGGTGCACGCGAATGCCCCAGGCCTGGCCCGCCGCGGCGAGCTCTCCGACCACCTTGCTGGAGATCAGATCCCGCTCCTCGAAGCTGCGGTCCAGGTCGATGGTGCCGATGACCGATCTCGTGGTCGTCTGCGCCAGCTGCACGGCGGCGTAGCGGTAGTCGGTGATGCCGTAGACCGCCTTCTCGGGCTCCACGACCTGGATGTACAGGACGCCGTCCACCTGGACCCCGACCTCGTCGCGGGTGAAGCACTCCTGGGGGGGCACGTCGATGGTCTCTTCGCGCAGGTCGACGACGGTGTCCACCTGCTCGACGAAGGGCAGCAGCCAGTGGAAACCGGGGCCCAGGGTGCGGCTGTAGCGGCCCAGGCGCTCGACCAGGTAGGCCTTCTTGGTCGGCACCAGGCGCACGGAGCGGAGGAACTGGATGGCGAGCACCATGGCGACGCCGCCCCAGACCGCCAGGTTGAACATGCCGGCGATGGAGACCGCGATCATCGGACACCTCCCTTCATGGCGTCGCCCGTCCGGGCGATGCCCTCGAACACACCTTGGATGTTGGCGAGCTCGGCGGGCACCACGGAGATGCTCGCGCCCTGGAGGATGGCCCCCAGCTCGTCGATGAACTGCTCGGCGATCTGCATCTTCACGGCCTCGCTGCCGCCCGGCTGACCGATGGCTGCGGCCACGCGCTCGATGGAGTAGGCGGTCGCCTCGCTCAGCAGCTTGATCTCCTGGGCGCGGCCCGTCGCCACGTTGATGCGGCGCTGCTTCTCGCCCTCAGACAGGTTGATGTCGGCCTGGCGCTCGCCCTCGGACATCGTGATGGTCGACTCCTTGTCCGCCGTCGCCAGCGTGACCTCCGCCCGCTTCTCGCGCTCGGCCTCCATCTGCTTCTCGAGGGTGTGCACCACCTGCGCCGACGGCGTGATGTTCTTGATCTCGTAGCGCAGGACCTTGATGCCCCAGGGGTCCGACGCCTTGTCGACCTCCCGCACGATGTTCTCGTTGAGCGTCTCCCGCTCGCTGAAGATCTGGCCCAGCTCCAGCTTGCCGACCTCGCTGCGCATGGTCGTCTGGCAGAGGTTCACGGAGGCGACGGGGTAGTTGCCGATGCCGTAGGAGGCGCGCTCGGCGTCCATCACCCGCAGGTAGACCAGGCCGTCCACCTCCACCTGGATGTTGTCCTTGGTGATGCAGATCTGGCTGGGCACATCCAGGCACTGCTCGCGCATCTCGTGCCGGTAGGCCACGCGGTCCACGAAGGGGATGAGGAAGTGGAACCCGGGCTGCAGCACGCCGGCGAACTTGCCCAGCCGCTCCTGCACGGTGGCCTGCCGCTGGGGCACGACCACGAAGGTCTTCCAGACGACCACCAGGCCGATGAGGAAGAGGATGGTGACGGGGGTCATCAGGACTCCTTTGGCGGGATGAGGTGGACGGGAGTGACCACCCAGATGAGGTTCTCGCGGTACATGAGGCGGGCCTTGCTGCCCGCGGGCACGGGCTTGTCCAGGGCGCGGGCGGCCCAGGTCGTGCCCTGCAGCCGGATCCGGCCGTCGGCGTGGTCCGAGGCCACGGCGGTGATGACGTCGACGATCGTGTCCTCGAACTCGGCGTCCTCGTCGACGTCCTTGCGCGTGATCTCCGAGGGCAGCAGCTTCTGCGCCGCGCCGCGCAGGGACAGGGTCAGGGCCAGGGAGGTGCCCGCCCAGACGCCGAGCGCTCCCAGCGGGGTGGAGACGATGCCCGCGGCGGCCAGCGCGGCCACCACCCAGGCGCCCAGGCCCAGGAAGACGACCACCAGCCCGGGGGCGGCCAACTCGGCCACCACCAGCACCGCGCCGAGGATCAGCCAGAACAGTACGAATGCGTCCAACGAGTTCCCCTTTCCCGGCTGCACCCTCTACGCGCCGGGGCGGGGATCATTGCCCAAGCGCGGGGATTTCGGGTGATCGCAGTCAGGGATCGGGGAACTCCTGCCGCGCGCGGGTCGCGGATCGCGCGAGGAGGACGTCGTGTCGGAGCTGATGGGGCCGACGGAGGCCGCTCAGTTGGAGACGTCGATCTGCAGGGGCACCTCGAACCCGACGAGGTTGATGGATCCCGTGATCGTCGTGGCCGAGCTCGCCAGATCGCTGCAGTCGAAGGCGACGTGCACCACGAAGTCCCCGCCGCCCTGCAGGGTGCCCAGGTAGGAGGGGTTGCCCGCCTCGCCGGGGGCCAGCTCCTCGTCGTTGAAGGTCAGCACGCTCAGGCCGTTGACGTTGCCCCCCTGGCCCACGCTGAAGTCGACGGCGCCGTCGGTGGGGTTGTGCAGGGTGATCCAGCCCATGGGGTGCGGGCAGGGGCTGGTGTTGCCGTGATCGATGGCGTCCAGCACGTCGGCGTCGTCGACCCAGGGGGCCGCGGGCGTGGCGTCGTCGTCGTTTGATCGGCCGGAGTCGTCGTCGTCGTCGCCGCCGCCGCCCCGGGAGGTGCAGGCCGCGGTGCTGAGGGCGATCGCCAGGGTCAGCAGCCAGGGGGTCAGGGGTCGATGGTGCATGCTCACTCCATGTAGCCGAGGGCGCGCAGGGCCTCGACGTCGTCCAGATCGGGGGAGTCTTCGCGGCCGCGGGGGCGGGCTTCGCCGGGCAGCCGGCCGATCATCAGCCGGGGCACACGCTCGGCGTCCAGGGCCGCAAGCAGCGCCTCGCCCGTGGTGCGTTGCGGGTCGGGGCCGAAGTCGAGGCGTCGATCGTTCCAGCGGCCGACCGCGAGGACGTCCGACGTCGCCATCCCGTCGCCCAGCTCCAGAGTCACCTGGCCGCCTTCGCTGCGGGGCTCCAGCAGGAGCAGGGTGGGGCCGTGGCCCAGGGTCATCGCCACCCTTGAGGCCTCGCCCTGCACCGATCGATCGACGGACAGCGCGCCCTTGCCCAGGGGCTGGCCGTCGGGCCGGGGCCAGGGGAAGTCGTGCACGTCGGGGTGCCAGCCGGCGCCGCCCCGCTCGACCAGGGAGGCCTCGATGGGGCCGCCGCCCTCCGCCGGACCGCCGCTCAGGACGAACCACGCGCCGGGGAAGCCCTGCAGCGCCTCGGCCACCATCTGGCGGTGCAAGGCGGTGGCGCGTGCGGGGTCCTGGGCCAGGAGGTCGACCTGCTCGTCGGGGTCCGTGGCCCGTCGGTACAGGGCCTGCCGGGCGCCGGGGCCGACCCGCCGGTGGGCCTCGCCCGCCTCCATCTGGCGGAGGATGTACTTCCAGCCGTCGGCCTCGGCGGCGCGCTGGCGGGGGCCGTAGACTGTGGGGGAGGCGAAGACGGCGTCGATGGGCTGCGGGTCGGTCGAGGGCCTGGGATCGCTCGACGTGTCGCCGTCGGGCGGGGGCAGGGGCAGGGACGGCGTGCCCGGGTGCGGCAGCCCCGCGAAGTCGAGCACCGTGCCGAAGACCCCGCGCGCGTCCACCGCCTCGCTCACGCGCGCGGGCTTCCCACCGGATCGCCAGGCGAGCAGCGGCACGTGCAGCAGCTCGTCGTGCACGCTGTGGCCGTGCTCGAAGCGGCCGTGCTCCCAGAACTCCTCGCCGTGGTCCGACGTCACCACGAACAGCAGGTCCCGCCCCGTAGCCTCCGCCGCGTCGAAGACCGCGCCCACCTGGGCGTCGGCGTAGGCGATGGCGGCCTCGTGCAGGTCGATCAGCTGCTGCTTGTCCGCCGGGGTGGCCCGGACCTGACGGTTGAGGATGTCGCGGAAGCCGCCGGGCTGGTTGCCGGGCGCGACCTTGCCGGCGTAGGCGGGGTCGACGAAGCGGGCCGCGTGCTCCTCGTCCGGCGCGTAGGGGCCGTGGGGGTCCAGGAGGTGCAGCAGCAGGAAGCGGTCGCCGTCGCCGGGCCGCGCCAGGTCCTGCAGCACGGCCTTCACCGCGGGCTCGGCCGCGTGCTCCTCGGACCGGCTGCCGTAGTCGACGTAGCTGGAGAAGCCCTGATCCAGCGCGCTGTTCCGGGGCGCCAGGAAGGGGTTGTTGACCCAGCCCTGGGTGAGCCAGCCGGCGTCCCGCAGCCGCTCGGCCAGGGTGTCGAAGGTGGGCAGCACGGGGCGTCGGTCCCAGTGGTCGCGGCCCAGCTTCTGGCCGGCGCCGTGGGCGTCGGGGGAGAGGCCGGTCAGGTAGGAGGCGATGGAGGGCAGCGTCCAGGGCGAGGGGGCCAGGCCGCGCTCGTAGTGGGCCCCGCGGGCGGCGATGCGCTGCAGGTTGGGCGTGGTCTCGCGCTCCGCCCCCCAGCCCGACGCGTGCCGGGCGCCCAACGTGTCGACGATCACCAGCACCGCCAGCCGGCCGGTGCCGCCGCCCTCCAGGTGCCCCGTCGTCCACACCGCGCGGGCCTCGGGCTGGCGGGCCAGGGCCTCCAGGGGGTCGTCGGGGGGCGGGTCGCCCTCGGTCTCCAGCTCCAGCAGCACCGTCTGGCCGGCCCAGGGGCTCAGGTCCAGATCGGCGTCCTGCCAGCGGGGGCGGTAGCTGCCCGACGCCTTGCCCGACAGGATCTCCGTGCGCTCGCCGCCGGCCGTGACCGCGGCGCGGAAGCGGACCTTGCCCTTGCCCCGGCCCGGCAGCAGGCCGTAGCCGAGGGCCAGGCGCCCGCCCTGGGGCACCACGATCCGGGCCCGCAGGGTGGAGGGGGCCGGGGCCAGGACGACCTCGCGGACGTCTCGCGCCTTCCTGTGCGCGCCGTGGGCGCCTCGGGCCTTGCGCAGCAGGGGGTGCCGCGCGGGCTCGTCCCAGACGTCGTTCTTGCGGGCGTCCCAGGCCGGCGCGACCCGGGAC
>CALCXL010000383.1 GCA_937907595.1 uncultured Pseudomonadota bacterium | reverse complement strand
CCTCCACCCGAGCGGCCTCTTCGTCGGGCTCGGGCAGCGGGCCAAGGGCGGCCTCCACCCGGGAGCGCAGCGAGGCCGCGGTGAAGGGCACGTTGATGCGCCCGTCCACGCCGGCGTCCGCGGCGCGGTCCTCGTCGTAGACGTCGAAGCCGCCCGCCAGCAGGAAGACCAGGGCGGCGGGGTGCTCGTCGCGCAGCTTTCGGGCCAGATCGTAGCCGTTGCCGTTGGCCAGCCGGACCGCGCTGATCACCAGATCCAGGCGCTCCCCGTCCGAGCGCTCCTCGGCCTCGGCGGCGCCGCGAGCGTACAGGGTCCTGCGGGCCCCGCGGAAGGCGGACTCCACCCGGCGATGGGTGGCGGGATTGGGATCCACGACCAGGACGGTGTTCAGCGGCATCGGTTGGAGTGCGATCGGGGGTTGAGGTGACGCGGAATCAAAGCACAGATCGAGGTCCAGGCAAGTTGGACCCGGTCAGTCCGCCACGACGAGGACGTGCATTCCGCGCGTGACCACCTCGATCGTCTGGCCATCGTCCATCTCGACCAGGTCGCGGTTCTGGAAGCCCACGTAGAGGTTGATGACCTCGACGTTGACGTTGCCCTGGAAGAGGTCCCAGACATCCTCGTCCACGACGAAGCCGTCCTCGCCGGTGACGTTGCAGGTGACGGCGCCGTAGTTCTCGCCGTCCCGCTCCTTACGGACCTGGATCCAGACCTCGTCCCAGCCCTCGGCGTCCCACTCGACCTCGACGGTCTCGCCGACGCTGAGCACGCCGTCCTCGTCCTCGTCCTGGACCTCGACCCAGTCGATGAAGCCGGGTGCGGGGGTCACGGCGCCGGTGAAGGCGGCACCGGAGACCAGGGAGACGCCCTCCTCGACCAGCTCATCGCTGGGCTGGCAGCTCATCACGTTGCTGAAGGCCTCGGCGTAGTAGTAGCCGGGGCCCTCGCGGCCCAGGGCACCCCCCATCTCACCGGCGCTCCAGCGGGGCTCAGCGGTCAGGCCGGGAAGGTCCTCGCCGTCGTGGCCGGCGTCCTCGGCGAACATCGACAGGCCGTAGACGCAGCCTCCGGGCAAGGCGCGCTCCTGCAGGCCGTCCGGGGCGTACTCCAGGGAGATGTCGAAGCCGAAGACGCCCTCGTAGAAGTTCTCGGCGTTGTCCGAACACTCCCAGGTGTAGACGTCGGCGGTGAGGCGCGCATCGGGCTCGGGCCCCTGTCCGAGGTTGACGGTGCCGCCGCAGCCCTTGCAGCCGGCCATGCCGAGAAGAGCGATGGGAACGATGATGCGGTCAATGCGCATGGGACCTCCAGATACCGTAAGGATAACGAGGGGCGTGCTGGGAGTTGTCATGTTTGTCTTGAGCGCGGTCCTTCTGCTGGCCTGTACTGGGGGAACGGTGGCCCCCTCGATCGGGCCGGTGCCCATGGTGGACCACCAAGGGGGCTTCTGGGACGCCCCCTGGCCCAGCGACGCCCGCCGCGCCGAGGGTGGCGGCCCCTCGATGCAGGGCTTCCCCGGAGTGGACCAGTACCCCCTGGTCGAGCTCTACGCGGGGGTCATCGAGGACGGGATCACCGGGGCCAGCACGACGGCGCCGGTCTACTTTCGCTTCGACGGCCCCCTCGACACGGAGCTGCTCCCCACCCCGCGCGGCAGCCTGTACCCCGAGGCCACGGTCTTCCTGGTGGACGTGGACGCCCACTCCCCGGAGCGCGGTCGGCGCTTCCCCTTGAAGTTCCACTTCCAGGAACAGGGCACCACCTACCAGGACTCCAACCTGCTCGCGGTGGCCCCTCTGGCCGGCACTCCTCTTCGCCCCGACACCACCTACGCGGCGGTGATCACCACGGGCATCGCTCAGGTCGCCCCCTCGATGGAGGGGGCCTTCCTGCCGGAGCACCCGCAGTACGCCACCTGGCTTCCGCTGGCCGAGGTGCTCTTCGAGCAGGGACAGTCCACCGA
>CALCXL010000382.1 GCA_937907595.1 uncultured Pseudomonadota bacterium | reverse complement strand
ACAGATAGAGGCGGCGAAGAGGTGGTTGCGCGCGAGCGCTACGATCTGGTGCTGTTGCTGCGTTGATCCGGGGGAGGCGCCCCGGCCCGTCGCAGGCCCCGGCTCCTACGAGCCGAGCCCCGCCGCCCACCGCGCCCCGTGCTCGCAGGCGTCGACGCCCCCGCAGACCGCCTCCACTTGTGCGGGGCAGCCCGAGCCCGTCGCCGCCCCCACCCCGAACCAGCCGCGGTCCCCGCCCGGCGGCGTCGGCAGGGCGCAGCGGTCCTCGTCACGCTCCACGGCGCCGAAGCCGCGCAGGGCCTCGCGTCGGGCGTCGACGGCGGCCAGGTCGGGCCGCTCCACCAGCGCCTCCAGGGTCGCGACCTGATCCTCCCAGAGGGCGTCGATGCAGACGGCGTCCCGATCCACCGGCGCGTCGGCCGGGCAGAGGAGGTAGCGGCCGGGGTGGAAGGAGGAGGGGGGCGCCTCGCCGCTGTCGATGAGGAGCAGGGAGGGCACGGCACAGAACAGGGCGACGGCGACGGCTCCCGCGCGCCAGGCTGCGCCCCGACGGCTCAAGTGCAGGCCCACCGCGGCCGCTCCGAGGGCCAGCAGCGGGAGGACCAGCGCCGCCCGCCGCCCGTCGTAGAAGTAGAGCGGCTCGATGGGTCCGTCGGCGGGTCCCACGCCCAGCAACGTCAGCCCCACCGGCACCGCGAGCGCGCAGGCGCCGCCCACCGCGATCAGGGCGCGCTGCGATCCCTGGCGCAGTCCGCCGAGCACGGCCGCCGCGAAGGCCGCCCAGAGCCCCGCCTTCCACAGCGGCTCCACGGCCACCAGCCAGCCCGGGGCCCAGTCCGCGGCCTGCACCTCGCGGTAGGAGAGCAGCGGCACGGCGCCGAGGCTTGAGGCCACCAGGGCCGGCCAGGAGAGGGGATCGGAGGCCACCGCCGACCACAGCCCACCCACGGCCGCGGCGTCCACGGGGGACTCGGCGGCCGCCGCGGGCTCCAACAGCAGGGCCAGGGGCACGCAGCCCAGGATCAGCCCGCCGACCAGGGCCGCCAGGGACCGACCGTTCGGCCGCAGCCTCCACCCCGTCGCCAACCCGACGAGCACCGCCGGCCCCGCCGCGGACACGCAGAACCAGCCGGAGAACCCCAGCACCGCGCCCGCCGCCGCCGCCCGCCCGGGCCGCTGCGCCCCGATCGCGATCCAGGCCCCGGCCAGGGTCAGGCCCGCGGCCTCCAGGTAGTTCCCGTTGGCCGTGCAGGTCCAGGCCAGCCAGGAGGGGGGCAGCGCCAGCATCGCCAGCAGGGTGGCCGCCGCGCCCCCGGTCCCCAGCAGCCGCCGGCCCAGGCCCGCGGTGACGATCGCTGTGCCGATCGCCCACAGGCCCGCCATGGCCCGGGTGGCGCCAAAGTCCAGGTCGCCGAAGAGGCCCAGCGGCAGGTAGAGCAGGGACAGCACCAGGGGCCCCGCCCCCACCGCGCCGCCCGCGCCGGTGTACCAGTAGCGGCCCAGATCGCCGACCGGCAGCCCCTCGGCCCGCTGCCACGCCAGGCGCAAGTTGAGCAGCTCCTCGGGATCGAGCAGGTCGAAGGCCAGGGGGCCCGCGGCGGCCGCGCGAAGGGCCGCGTAGCCCAGCAAGAGGGCGCCGCAGACCAGGAGCTCCGAACGGTGGGCCATGCGCGGCATGATCGGCCAGGAGGCGGGCGCTGGCCAGGGCCTCGGCGGGAAGGCCCCCGCGCCCCGCCGGAACGCGGACCCCAATCGAAGTAAGTAATTACTCAGCTACCCATTGCGGCGCCCCGGAGGACGGGCTAAGTAATCAGTCACTTACCAACGACCGACGGCGCCGAACGGGGCGCTGTCCGTCGGTGATCGCCCGTCATGGGCCGCTCGTTCATCCCCGGAGGCTGCCGTGGGTCGACCCCGCACCGTCAGCGACGACGCCATCCTGCAGGCCGCCCGCGCGGTGTTCCTGGAGATGGGCCCCAGCGCGTCGACCACCTGCATCGCCGAGCGGGTGGGCCTGTCCCAGGCGTCGCTCTTCAAGCGCTTCGGCACCAAGCACGACCTCATGTTCGCGGCCCTGGCCCCGCCGGACGAGCCCCCCTTCATCCCGCTGCTCAAGGCCGGGCCGGCGATCGATGCGCCGCTGCAGCCCCAACTCGTCGCCGCGTCCCGCGCCATCGCCCGCTTCTTCCGGGACGTCGTCCCCTGCCTCACCGTCCTGCGCTCCTCGGACTTCGACATCAAGGAGATGTTCGCGCGCTTCGACGTGCCGCCGCCCATCCTCGCCCAGCGGGCCATGGCGGGCTGGTTCGAGCGGGCCATGCAGGCCGGATTGGCGCGGCAGGGGGACCCGGAGGCCCTCACCTTCAGCCTGCTCGGCGCCTTCTACATGCGCGCCTTTCTGACCCACCTCGCGCAGCTGCCCTTCGACGACGACGCCCTGGACGCCTACGTGGACTCGGTCGTCGACTCGCTCTGGCACGGCCTGGCGCCGGAGGCCCCGTGATGTCCGCCGCCCTCCCCCCTCCCCGTCTGTTGGCAACGGCCCTGTCGCTGCTGCTGGTCCCCTCCGCCCTGGCCGGGCCCCGCGTGCGCCCGGACCTGCCCGACGCCGACGATCGCTGGTCCATGGGCACCGCCGTCACGGCCGACGAGTCCGACGAGTGGTGGACGTCCTTCGCCGACCCGGCCCTGGACGCGCTGGTGCTGGAGGCGATCCAGAACAACCCCGACGTGGGCTCCGCCCAGGCCCGCATGCACGCGGCGGCGGGCGTCTCCCTGGGCAGCCTGTCGCCCTTGCTGCCCTCGGCGTCCTTCGACGTGAACCTCAACGGCAGCCCGTCGGCCAACGCCAACCAGCAGGTCAGCCCCCAGCTGACCAAGCTCCTGGAGGATTTGGCGGCGCTGGCGGAGAGCATCCCCGGCGCCGTCCAGCCCGACGACGACGACGCGGCCGAGGAGGACGAGGACCCCGACGTCACCTGGAACGGGTCGGCCCTCATCAACTTCGGCCTCAACATCGACCTGGGCCGCTCGGCGGTGGCCCTGCGCGCGGCGCACCTGGACCAGCTGGCGGCGAAGGGGGACCGCGACGGCGTGGCCCGAGTGATCGTGCAGCAGGTCGTGGCCTCGTGGCTGGATGTGCGCTCCGCCCGGGCCCGGGTGGCGGTGGTCGAAGGGCAGATCGGCACCAACACGTCGCTGCTCGAGCTGACCCGCCGGCGCTTTGAGGGCGGCGACGCCCGCGGCCTGGACGTGCTCCAGCAGCAGCAGCAGCTGGCGACCACCCGCGCCATGCTCCCTCAGGCCCAGCAGCTGCTCCGCCTGCGGGAGGTGCAGCTGGCGACCCTGCTGGGCCGGAACCCAGGCGGACACGACCTGCCCGAGGGCGCCGAGCTGCCCGCCCTGCCCCCGCAGCCCGGCCTGGGCGTGCCCGCCGACCTGCTCGACCAGCGCCCGGACGTGGCCGCCGCCCGCACACGCTGGCAGGCCTAAGGGTCGATCCATCTACA
>CALCXL010000381.1 GCA_937907595.1 uncultured Pseudomonadota bacterium | reverse complement strand
CCCCGGGGGGACCGCATGCGAACCTTCTTGCTCTTCGTGCTGCTCGCGAGCTGCGTCGCGCCGCCTGAGGACGGACCGGCCCCCGACGACGACGACGTTGCGGTTGACGACGACGACGCCTCGGACGACGACGACTCGGTGGACGACGACGACTCGGCGATCGACGACGACGACGCCAGCGCGGACCCACCCACGTTCGCCTTGACCGCTCCGCTGGACGAGCCGTTCCTCGACGGTGTGGTCGAGGTCGCCTGGGACGCAGCGGGGTTCGGCGTTGCCTCCTCCGTGGTGCTGTCGGTGGGTCGCTCGCCTGACGCCGCTGGGGCTGAGGACTTCGCGTCCGCCGCGCCCGCCGCGGGTGCCTTCGCCGGCGTGCTGCCGCTGGCCCCCCAGGGGACGGTGTACCTCCACGCTCGGCTGGTGGACGGCGACCAGACTGTTCCCTCCGAACCCGTCCTCGTTCACCGCTGCGCGCCGATCGTCGATGGCGTGGCTCAGGTCGCCCTCGAGACGATCAGCGTGGAGCTCGCGGTCACCATCGACGGCGCGCCTTGCAGCCAAGAGGACTGCGGGCAAGCGGTCCTCTCCGTCGAGTCGGCAGACGGAGGCACATCGACCGGCCGTCCTTTGCTCTGGGACGATGCCGTCGGCGAGCTGCGCACCGAGCCGATCCCCTTGATTCCCGGGACCTTCAACATGTCGCTCCACGGCCGGACCGGGCCCGAGACACTCTCCCTACCGCTTGCGACAGGCCGCGCCTTCTACGAGGCCGGGCGCGCGGTCGTGGACTTTCCCTCAGCCCTCATTTCGGTCGACCTCCTGCTCGACGGCGAGGCGCTCTCGGCCGCCAACGTCAGCGGCGACGATCATCCGGGCCTCTACCTTCGTGGCCAGGGGCTCGGCCCCAGCCTCAACTCCTTCGACCTGATCGATGACGACACGGGCGCCGTTCTTCCCCCTCCTTGGACCGCGCGGGTCAGCCCGGGAAGCTGGGATTTTTGGTACGCGAACGAGGCGCTCGCAGACGATCGCTGGCCGAACGGCTGGTACTCCCTGGGCGAAGTGAAGGTGGCCGCGGGCGACGAGGCATCCATCGCTGGGGCGGTGGATTCGGTGCTGCTGACTGCGACGATCGCGGTCGATGGGTTGACCGAAGTGCCCGACGGGAATCCTTGGACGGTTCCCACCCTGCGCCTTCAGGGGGGGAACGGATGGGTCGATCTGCCGTTCTGGGAAGGCGGTCTCTTCACCGGCGGGCCGACGGACACGGTCGTCGCGCCGGTGCCTGCTGGGATCTGGGACGTGCTCTATCTTCCGGGAGCAGCCGAGCTCGGCTGGCCTGCCGGGATGTACGAGTTCGACCTGGGCCTGCCGATCACCGACGACACCACCTTGTCCTACCTGGTTCCGTCCGAGCCAGAGGTATTCCTCCTTCGCCACGCCGGCCAGACGGTCTCACTCGCGGAGTACGACAACCCCGACATCGGCCAGGTCACGGTCAGCGCGCCCGGAGCAGGCGTGTTCCTGGGCCGGCTCGGCGAGTCTGTCTTCCAGGTGAGCTCCGTCGTCTCCATGTCCACCGACCCCAGCTTCGACGCGCTGTACATGCCGCCCTGGACCGTGGCGCCGGTGGGATCGGACTGGCCGGTCACCGCCGGTTCGTTCACGCCGACCGTCGATCCCGAGCTCGGGTGGACGGTTGCGGACGTCCAGGGCGTGCCGGTGACCCTGACCGTCCAGCTGAACGGAGCGCCGCCGGATCCTGCGTACACGTCGGAGACCGCCACGGGCCGCGTGGCGCTCGACTCCGGCCTGTTCGAGCAGGTCTGGTCCGCAGACGTGCACACATCTGCTCCCGACGGCGTCTTCGAGGTGCTCGTCATGCCCGGCGAGCACGTCCTGCAGTGGCGCGCGCCCCAGGGCGGCGCCGAGGTGCCCTGGCCCCAAGAGCGGCGGATCAACCTCGGTGTGCACGACCTGCAAGGAGGCGAGGAGCTCCTCCTGGACCTCTGGACGTCGGAGGTGGCGATCGACCTGACCGTGGACGGTCAACCGCTGTCGGAGGGCGATCCCTGGAGCGCGCACTACCCGGGCCTCTGGCCCCTCTGGCACGGCGGCGGCGCACCGACCTCGGGATGGGCGCTCTCGCCGGCCGAAGCCTCCGACCCCGTCTCTTTCAGCTTGCTCCGCGGCCCTCACTGGCTGCGGTTCGGCTCCGGCGATCCTTTCGCCGGCTGGCCCGCCCCCGCCGCGCCGCGCGCTTCTTGCCTCGTGGTGCCCTGACCGGGTCGCCGGGCAGGAAGACGTCCATGCCCGACAGAGATTCGCTGCCTCCGGGTCTTGGGGTCCGCGGGGACGTGGGCGCTCCCAGCCCTTGGGGTGCTGACCGCCCCGCCGCTCAGCTCTGGGGGCTTCCCCCTCAGCTCCTCCGCGCCAACGCCAGGATCGACGCGCCCACGGGCAGGTCCATGCGGCCCAGGATGCGGCTCTCCAGCTTGAGGGCCTGGGTCAGCAGCCAGTTGGGGCCCGCGCCCACTTCGACGTAGCTGGCGCCGCGCTCGTGCAGGGGCGGGAAGAGGCCCTGGGCGATGCGGAAGCCCAGGATGGCAGGCAGGGCGAAGGAGATGGCGTAGGTGCGGCGCACCACCGTGAAGCCGTTGTTGTTGAGCAGGCTGTGGATCTCCGACGCGACGTAGCGGCGGCGGTGGCCCAGGGCCTCGTCGTGCACGCTCCACAGGAAGCGGTAGGCGGGCACGGTGATCAGCGCGTGGCCGCCGGGGCGCAGCACGCGGTGGATCTCCTTGAGCCCGGCGTCGTCGTCGTCCAGGTGCTCCAGCACGTCCAGGGAGGTGACCAGGTCGAAGGAGGCGTCGTCGAAGGGGATCTGATCGGCCAGGCCCGCCACCACGTTGTCCAGGCCCTCTTCGCGGCAGGCGTCCAGGCCCGGCCCCTCCGGCTCCACCCCCTGCACCCGACCGAACTGCGCCAGGAGCTGCAGGTTGCGCCCGGAGCCGCAGCCCACGTCCAACACGTCCAGGGGCTCGCGCCCGCCCAGGTGCTGCTCCAGCGTGCGGCGGATCAGGTACCGGCGGCCCACGTGCCACCAGTACTCCTCCTCCATGCGCTTCATGCGCTCCTGCTCGACTGCGTCCACCTCAGCTCCCTCCGGCCGGCCTGGGCTGCTCGCTGGAGGGCGCCGGCGTCTCCGCGTCGTCCAGTGCCGCCCGCTCCCGCTCGATGTCCTGCGGGGAGAGCCCCGCGCCCAGCCGCGCGCCAGCATCGACCGGCGCCGCCGCCGCGTCCAGCCGCCGCGCCTCGGGCCCGCTGCCCGCCGCCCGCTCGCTGCGTCCGGCCTCGACCGGTGTCGCCGGATCCTGGGGGCTGAGGGACAGCGCCCGTGCGTACGCCGTGCGGGCCTCGGGAAGGGCCCCGCGGGCCTCGTACATCTGCCCCAGGGCGAAGTGGAAGGGCGCGCGCTGCGGCTGCTCGGTGGCCGCGCGCAGGAAGGCGGCCTCGGCCCCGGTGCGGTCGCCTTCGGCCTCCATCGCCGCGCCCAGGTTGAACCAGACCTGCCCGCCGTGGGGGTGCGCCTCCACCGCCCGCCGCCACAGGGCCCGCTCGCTGGACCAGGGCCCCAGGTTGACCTGCAGCACGATCAGCAGGAAGAGGGCGCCCAGCCCCGCGACGCTGGGCACCGCCTCTGCCGGGAGCTCCGCGCGGGCCTGCACCTTCGCCATCGCCCACACCAGCGCCGGCAGCCAGCAGGCCGCGGGCAGGTACAGGGAGCGGTCCCGGAGCAGGAGGTCGGGCCGCAACGCCTGGACGTGCAGCGCCGGCAGCAGCAGCGCGAAGCCCAGGGCCAACAGCAGCCGCGCGCGCCCGCCCCACCACGCCGCCGCCGCGACGATGGGGAGCAGGACCAGCAGCCCAGGCAGCGCCTCCATCAAGCGCGGGTCCGCCCAGCTGGTGACCACGGAGAGGGGCGTGGCCACGGACAGGCGGCCGGGCAGCAGCAGGTGCTCGGCGTAGGTGCCCAGGAGCAGGACCTGGGTGCGGACAACGTCGCCGGGGCCCAACTCCTGCCAGACGGGGTACAGCGCGCCCGTCGCCAGGATCCGCA
>CALCXL010000380.1 GCA_937907595.1 uncultured Pseudomonadota bacterium | reverse complement strand
ACCCTGCGCTCCATGGCCCACGGCGGCATCTACGACCAGGTCGGCGGCGGCTTCCACCGCTACACCGTCGACCCCGCCTGGCTGGTGCCCCACTTCGAGAAGATGCTCTACGACAACGCCCTGCTGGTGCCGGCCTACCTGGAGGCCTTCCAGGCCACCGGCGATCCCGAGCTCGCCGCCGTGGTGCGCGACGTGCTGCGCTACATCGGCCGGGACATGACCGCGCCGGGCGGCGCCTTCTACTCGGCGACCGACGCCGACAGCCTCGACCCGCAGGGCGAGCGGGAGGAGGGCTGGTTCTTCACCTGGACCCCCACCGAGCTGCAGGCCGTGCTGGGGCCGGAGCTCGCCGCCCGCGTGGGCGCCGCGTGGGGGGTCACGGCGAAGGGCAACTTCGAGGGCCGGAACATCCTGAATCGACCCCGCCCCCTGGCCGACGTGGCGACGGAGCTGGGCGTCACCGAAGCCGCGCTGGCCGCCGACGTGGAGCAAGCCCGCGACACGCTGTACCGGGCCCGCAAGGACCGCCCGGCGCCCCTGCGCGACGACAAGATCCTGGTGGCCTGGAACGGGCTGATGATCTCCGCCTTCGCGCGGGCTGCCTTCGTGCTCGACGCCCCCGACCTCGCGGCCCGGGGCGCGGCGGCGGCCGACTTCCTGCTGGCGGAGCTGCGCGTCGACGGCACCCTGCGCCGGGCCTGGCTGGGCGCGCCCTCGGCCTACCTGGGCTTCTTCGAGGACCACGCCTTCTTCCTGCAGGGCCTGCTCGACCTCTTCGAGGCCACCGGCGACGTTCGCTGGCTGCAGGAGGCCCTGGCCCTGGACGCGCAGATCCAGGCCCGCTTCGAGGACCCCGCCGGCGGCTGGTTCGTAACCGCCAGCGACGGGGAGGCCCTGCTGATCCGCCAGAAGCCCTCCTACGACGGCGCGATCCCCACCGGCACGTCGGTGCAGGTGCTCAGCCTCTACCGCCTGTTGGCCATGACCGGCGACGACGCCTACCGGGTGCGCGCCGAGGCGGCGCTGAAGGCCTCGGGCACGGTGCTCGAGCAGCAGCCCCTGGCCCTGAGCGAGCTGCTGCTGGCCGTCGACTTCCGCACCGACCGCTCCCTGGAGGTGGTGATCGTGAGCCCGCCCGACGCGCCCGCGGGATCGCTCCAGGCGCTGATGGCGCCCCTGCGGGAGTCCTTCGTGCCCAACCGCGTGCTCCTGCCCGTCGTCGAAGGGGCGCAGCAGGAGGCCCTGGCGGCGATCACCCCCCTGGTGGCCGGAAAGGCCGCCCGGGACGGGCTCCCCACGGCCTACGTCTGCGAGCAGGGCGCCTGCCAGTGGCCCACCACGGACCCGTCGAAGCTCGCCGAACAGATCGCGGCCGCGTCGAGTTACTAGACTATCGGTGAAATTGCGGCCCCTCCGCCCCCTTCGTGACGGGATGACAGCACAGGTGGATCCGGTGAAACCCCCGTCCCGCGGCGACAGCTGGCAGGACGACATCGCTCGACACCGCCTGGGCGAGCCCCGCGCGACCCGCGGGCTCGTGGAGCGAACCCATCGCGGGGTGTCCCGCGTGAGCAGGGGGTATCCCGCCGTGTACTTCGAGCTCGCCGATCGAGGCCCCGAGAGCCTGCAGAGCCTGGCCCACACCGTCTTCTGCTCCCTGGACTCCCGGGAGTACGGGCGCCACCCCTTCGCTGGCCGCGCCCCCTTCGACGCCTTCGTGCAGGAGGACATGCCCGACCGGGAGTGCGGCTACCACGCCTTCGACGCCCGCCTCTCCATCACCCGGGAGACCCTGCGCGCCCAGTACGCCTTCAACCTGCGCCGCCACCCCGAGTGGCTTGAGCGGGAGGAGCTGCACCAGGAGGTCGTCGCCGCCCTGCGGGAGGAGTGCCGGCCCTTCCCCGGCCGCAGCCCCCGCTACCCGCGCTACGGCCTGCGCTCCTGGGAGGGCGTGCGCGCGCCCAAGCCGTCCTGGAACCACGACCACGCCGTGAGCACCCTGCGCCGCCGATCGGGCTGGTCGGTGTCCGCGCGGGTGCAGATCGTGCTCTCCCTCAAGGGCGCCCCCATGTACCCGGGGGAGATCTCGCGGGTGCTGCAGGACGCCGACGTCGCCCCGGCGGGCGGCATGGTCGAGCCTGACGAGCGGGGCCAGCGGTCCGACGTCGACGCCATCCTCTCCGTCCGGCAGCGGGTCTCCGACGCCCTGGCCGCCCTCGACGCCGACGAGCGCCGCCTGCTGCGCTGCCTCATCGAAGGCATCAGCGGCCGGGAGATCATGGAGCGGGTGCCGGCCCTGCACAGCCCCGTCGCCGTGAGCCGGGCCTTGAAGGCCCTGTGCGGTCGCTTCGTCGCCGCCCTGGCCGATCTGGGCGCAGGGGAGGGGCGCGACCTGCGCCCGGCGGAGGTGGCCGATCTGCTGCTGCCGGTCCTCCTGGCGCTCCCGGGCATGGAGGGGTCGTCATGAACCCCTTCGACGCCGCCCTGCTGGACGCCGACGCCGCCGCCCTGGACGCCCTGCCGCCGTCCAACGACGCCGACTGGGACTTCCTGCTGGGCCTGCGCGCCGCCGCCCTGCACCGCGCCGCGGACGATCTGCCCGACTTCGACCGCGTGGCCGCCTGGGCCGACGGGGCCGAGGACGACGACGTGCCCGCCTTCGCCGGCCGATCCCTGCTGATGGCGGAGATCCTGGAGGACTGCCTGGACGCTCGGGCCGTCGACGCCGGCGCCCACCGCCTGGTCGCCTCCACCGCCTTCGCGTCGCTGCCCGAGCCCTTTCCCGCGCAGTACTCCCAGGGCGACTGGTCCGTGGTGCTGGGCCTGGACGAGGCCGACCGGCTCTTCCTCGCCCTGGACCGCACCCCGGCCTCGGAGTCCGCCACCGTGGTGCTGCCCGACGTCGATCAGGTCCTGCACGCGCGCGCCGGCGACGTCGTCTCCCTGGGCGACGCCGAGGCCCTGCTGGGCGCCGAAGCCAGCTTCAACCCCGTGCGCTCCCTGCGGGTGCGCTTGGGCGCGGGCCCCTGGACCACCCTGTGGAGGCTGCCCCAGGCGTGAAGCTCCTGCTCCTCTTCGCGCTGCTGATGGCGCCGGCGCTGGCCAGCGCCGCCGACGGGGATCCCTACGCCACCGTGGAGTCGGTGCGCGCGCGTCGGGCGGGGTTCCTGGAGGAGGTGCAGCGGCCGGCCCCGGAGGTCGTGGTGCTGCGGGGCGGTGAGGCGATCCCCCTGCGTCGCGGCGCCTCCGTGCTCCAGGGCGACGTCGTGCGCACCACCGGGGGCGAGTGCCTGCTGGTGACCGCTGGGGGCTGGCGCATCGGCGTCGGCGAGAACAGCGAACTGGAGCTCCAGCCCACCCTGATCCACCGCCTGGGCGAGGTCGTCTACCGGGTCAAGGCGGCCATGGGCGTGCAGGTGGAGCGGGTGGAGGTGCTCGTGGAGGGCACCACCTTCGCCATCCAGCGCGACGCCGCCGGAGCCTTGCAGCTCCAGGAAGGCCGGGTGCGGCTGGTGGGCGGGCAGGAGGTGGTGGTGGAGCCGGGGCAGGGCGTCGACTTCACCCTGGAGGGGCAGATCGCGCCGCCGCAGGCCCTCACTCCCGCCGCCCTGCGCGGCATGAACCGCCGGATCCACGGCCTGACCCGTGCCGACGGCGGCCGCCCCCTGCGCCTGCGGCGGCTGCACCTGATGCTGGGGCAGGGCCCCGCGCTGCGGCAGGGATCGGGCTGGTCGTCCACCCAGATCGCGGTGCAGGCGCGGCTGCTCGGGCCCCTGTGGTTGGACGTGGACGCCGGCCTGCTGGCGCGCCCCCTGGACCTGGGGGAGGACGTGGTGGCCTCCGCCCTGGCCTTCCCCCTGTCCATCGGCCCGCGCCTGGCCGGGGGCCTGGGGGGGCGGGTCTACGGCCGCGTGGGCGCCTCGTTCACCGTGTTGCTGGGCGACCGCTGCGTGGACGCGGCCACCTGCGAGCGCGGGGTGGAGCCCCAGCCGGGGGCCAAGGTCGACGTCGCCGTGGGGCTGGCCTTCGGGCGGCTGGTGCTCGAGCTTCAGGGGGGCTTCGGCGTGGAGCGGCAGCACCTGTACGACCTGAGCGCGAACGACGTGCTGGAGCTGCCCGTGGGTCAGATCCTGGGCGCCCTGGCCGTGGGGCTGCGGCTGTGAGGCGTCGACTTCTCCCGCTGCTGGCCCTGTTGCTGGCCCTCCTGCCGTCGATCGCAGCGGCGCAGAACACCTGCCCGCCGGTGCCGACGGAGGTGGCGATCTTCCAGGACGTGCCGCCCTTCGGCTTCAGCGCGTCCCAGGACCTGCTGACGGTGCTCGGCGTGCCCTTCGCCGAGTACGACCGGTTCATGCTCGGCGTCCTCGACCTGAGCCCCTACGACCGCGTCATCATCTCCTCGGCGCAGCCCCAGGAGTTCTACGACGAGCTGGTGGCCAGCCTGCCCTGGTTGGAGGCCTGGCTGGCCGGCGGCTGCTGCCGGGCGCTTCAGTGGCACGGGCACAGCGGCGACGACGGCCTGGTCGCCTGGATCCAGGGTCCGGCGGGGATCACCCAGGGGGTGGAGGTCTTCACCGACGCCCTGTACATCGACCCGGCGCACCCCCTGGTCAGCGATCCCCTCACGATCAGCCTGGGCAGCCTGAGCAGCCCGGCCGGCGAGTTCGCCATGGGCGGCTACCTGGAGGAGATGGTCCCGGCCTTGACGGAGCCGCTGTCGGTCGCCGTGGGCGCCACGGACGTCAGCAGCCCGGTGCTCGCGGACACCACCTGGGAGGCCGGGCGTCTGCTGATCACCACCCTGGACGTCGAGCGGCCAAACTCCAGCGGCGACTGGCCCGAGCTCTGGAACCTGCTGCACGCTGAGCCCGACTCCGGCGGCTGCGACCAGGACGGCGACGGGGTCACCGCCGACGACGGCGACTGCAACGACTTCGACCCCGCGGTCTCCCCGGACCTCCTGGAGATCTGCGGGGACAGCGTCGACAACAACTGCGACGGCCTCTTCGACCTGGCCGACCCCACCTGCGACGTCGATGGCGACGGCGTCACGTCCGAGGACGGCGACTGCGACGACAACGACGCCTCCGTCTCCCCCCTCAGCACGGAGGACTGCACGGACACCCGCGACAACGACTGCGACGGCGACGTCAGCGGCGCGGACACCGAGTGCGATGGCGACGGCGACGGCTTCAGCGACCTGCAGGGCGACTGCGACGACACCGAGGCCACCATCCACCCCGCAGCGGTCGAGCTCTGCGAAGACTCCCTGGACAACGACTGCGACGGCGACGTGGACCTCCTGGACGCCTCCTGCGACGTGGACGGGGACGGCCTCTCCACCGAGGGCGGCGACTGCGACGACACCGAGCCCACCGTGCGCCCGGGCCTGGCCGAGGTCTGCGACGACGGCCTGGACAACGACTGCAACGGCGACGTCGACCTCTCCGACGCGGTCTGCGCAGCGGGCGGGGACGACGACGACAGCGCCGCGGGAGACGACGACGACGCGACGGCGAACGACGACGACAGCGCCGCGGGAGACGACGACGACAGCGCCTTGGGGGACGACGACGACGCGACGCCGAACGACGACGACAGCGCCGTGGGGGACGACGACGACGTGGGTGCGGACGACGACGACTCCGCGGCGACCGGGGACGACGACGACAGCGCGGCGGGGGATGACGACGACTCGGCCGACGACGACGACTCGGCCGACGACGACGACCTGGGGGACGACGACGACAGCGCCGACGACGACGACGACAGCGCCGCCGACGACGACGACTCG
>CALCXL010000379.1 GCA_937907595.1 uncultured Pseudomonadota bacterium | reverse complement strand
GGATCAGCATGTTGGTGGGCGAGTAGGCGACCATCTCCCCCGCGCCGCTGACCCACTTGCCGACCACGCCGCTGACCTCCTCAGCGGAGATGTTGTCCAGCTTGATCAGCCGCGTGATCAGGGCCGACGTGTTGGGGGTGTGCGACCCCTTGTAGAGGCGCAGGGGCTCCTGCCGGGCGTCCGCGGCGGGGAGGATCCGCGTGATCAGCGGGTCCCCGGCCCTCCAGCGGGGCTGGGTGTAGCCCAGGGCGCGGTACTGGTCGTCGCCAGACTTGTACCGGGCCTCCACCACCGTGGCGTATCCGTTGGCGTCCAGGATGGCCAGGAACACCTCGTAGGCGTCTTCCATGGACACCGCCAGGGGCGCGTGGATCGTGATCTTGCCCGCGATCTTGGGGTCGATCAGGAAGTTGCGGCCGGTCTTGCGGCTGAAGTCCTTGATGACGTCCTTGATGTCGACGTTGTCGTAGTCGATGTTGATCTGGACGTCCTTCGGCAGCGGCTGGATCGGCGGGCGCGTGGGCTCCGCGGACCCGCCGGTGGACACCGCCGTGTCGCTGTCGCCGCCCCAGGGCTCCTCGGTCAGGGGCTTCTCCCCGTCGGCGTCGTCCTCGCCGGCGGTGAGCGTGGTGTCCCCCCCAGCGCCCGCGGCCTTCGCCCCGGCGGCGGCGGCCTTGCTGCCACCTGCGGGGGCCAGCGTCGGGCGCGGGCTCGCCAGAGCGCGGACCCGCTCCCGGGCCGTGGCCTTCTGGTCTTCCTTCGCAGACTCGTCGTCGTCGGTCTTCTTCTGCGCGTGGGCAAAAGTGGGGACCAGCAGCGACAGCAGCGCCAGCATCGTCAGCGTGCGCGTAATCATTCGACCGAGTACTCCATGGTCACCGGCTTGCCATTCCGCAGGAGCTCCAGGGTGAAGCTCTTCTCGTTCTGCAACTTGCTGTAGATCTCCAGGGCCTTCTCCGTGTTCGAGAGATCGAACCCGTTCACCCCGGTCAGCACGTCGTTGTTCTTCAGCCCCATCTGACGCAACGCGGAGTTGCGGCGGATGGAGAAGACCTTGAATCCGTTGGTGGCGCCGTCGGCGAAGTTGGGCACCACGCGGGCCTCGCGGGCCATCTTGTCCAGGTTGGCCAGCGCGTACTCGATGTCCTTCTGGGGCACGCAGAAGCGGTTGTCGCCGCACTCCTTGATCGCGTAGGTGTGCCGGCCGGAGGCGGCGGGCGTGGCGGGCTTCGCGTCGTCCTTGCTGGCCACCTTGCGGCCGCCGGTCTTGCGCTTGGCCTCGCCCACGTCCAGGTACTCGCGCTGCTCGTTGCGCTTGACGATGATCCGGGCGGCGTGGTGGTTGCCGTTGGAGTCCAGCCAGGGGCCGTAGATCTCCACGATCGTGGCCTCCAGCACGCTCTCGCCGATGCGGAACAGCTCCGGCGGGCCCGACTGGACGGCCAGCAGCGCCGTGGACCAGTTCATGGGCACCGCCACGGACGTCGAGACGAGCACGGCGTCGATCTCCGAGGGGACCAGGTCCTCCGTCGGCTCGCCCGGCTCCTCGATGATGTTCGGGTTGGCGGCCGAGTTGAAGATGTGCCGGTCCACGATCGGCTTCTGGAAGTAGTCCAGGCGCTTCGGGCCCGCGGCGCGGCGCGGCGACGCCTTGGCTCCCTCATCGGCTCCGTCGGCTCCGTCGGCCACGGCGTCCGACGGGGAGGGGGCCGTGGGGGCCTTCACGCCGGAGCGGATGGCGGCCAGACGGGCGGGGTCCACGCGCAACAGCCGCGCAAAGCCCGCGTTGGCGAGCATCGCGAAACTGAACGCCAGGATCGCCAGGATGGCGAGGATCCGAACGGGGCGGGGAATGCGTTCCAGCATGACGTCCACCACCTTCCGCAAGATCCATGCCAGGATCGATCGCGGCCGAGAGGGGGCCCTCGGGAGCCTCAGGGGCGATCGCGGCGAGGGCGATCGGTCGCCCGCCGGACAAAGTGGCAAGGGGACGAAGCACCGCCGGCCGGGGCTGACATTTTGTCAATTCGGGGGCGGGGTCGACGGGAGCGGGGTCGACGGGGACCGGTGTGGTGGTCGGTCCGGGGGGCGGGCTACCGCGCGGCGGTGGCGGGGGTCCCCTGGGGATCGGCGGCGAAGGCGCGCCAGCGGGCCGCGACGCCCGCGGGGTCCTCCCAGTGCAGCCAGTGCCCCACGTCGGGCCAGACCTCGGCCGTGCAGGGGGCCGCCACGTGCTCGCAGGACAGCTCCGCCATGGGCGCCAGCACGTACATGTCCAGCTCCCCCCAGAGCACGAGGGTGGGCACCTGGACGGCGGGCGCGTCGCGCATCACCCGGGCGAGGGCCGCGCGGCGGAAGACGATGTCCTGGAAGTAGCGGATGGGCGGCTTGAGGCGCTCGGGGGAGCCGAAAGCGTCGTGGTAGCGGGCCGCGTCCTGCTCGGTGAAGCCCTCGGGCCGCACGAGGTTGGCGCGGTAGATGCCGGCGCGCTCGTCGACGTCCATCGCCCCGATCCACCGCGCTCCCCCGGGCCCGAGCAGCCGGCCGATGTAGCTGCTGGCCCGCCGCTGGGCGGGGGTGGTCGTGTAGTAGTCGATCCACGTGCGGCCGTGGGGGATGTCGATGGCCGTGAAGCTGGTCCAGCGCTCGGGGTTGGCCGACACGCCCACCCAGCCCACCGCCGCGCCCCAGTCGTGACCCACCAGGTGCACCGGGGCGTCGGCGGGGCGCCCCTCGGCCTGCAGGACGGCGGCGACGTAGGCGTCGATGTCCCCCGCCACCGTGAACAGGTCGTAGCCGCCCTGGGGCGCGTCGCTGGAGCCGTAGCCGCGCAGGTCGACTGCGTGCACGCGGTGGTCCGTCGCCAACAGGGGCAGCACCTCCCGCCACGAGTAGGCGAAGTCGGGGAAGCCGTGCAGGAGGACCACCAGGTCGCCGTCCAGGGGGCCGGCGACCAGGGCATGCAGGCGCAGGGGGCCGCCGTCGTCGCCGCGGCCGGGCAGCTCCACCCAGGCGTCGTCCCAGGGGCCGGCGATGGGGGACGGGTCCACGCTGGGGGCGTGGGCGCAGGCGGAGAGGAGGACGAGGGCGAGGAGCGGGAGGGCGCGCATGACGGGGGTACGCGCGGGGGGCGGGGGTGGATCGAAGGAGGCTCAGGTCGGCGCGGCGACCGCTTTGATGACGCGCTCGTCGACCTTCACCACGCCGGTGCCGGCGCCCGAGAGCAGGTCGACCAGCTCGGTGGTGCTCAGCGCCCCGGCGGACCCCGTGCCTGCGAGGAGGCCTGCCACCAGCTCGCGCTTCTGGGCGTGCATCTCCAGGATCTGCTCCTCGACCGTGTCCCGGGCGACGAAGCGGTAGACGGTCACGGCCTCCGTCTGGCCGATGCGGTGAGCGCGGTCGGTCGCCTGGTCCTCCACCGCGGGGTTCCACCAGGGGTCCAGGTGCACGACGTAGGTGGCGGCGGTCAGGTTGAGGCCGGTGCCGCCGGCCTTGATGGAGATGAGGAAGGCGTCGTACTGACCGGCCTGGAAGCGCTCGACCTCCTCGCGGCGCCGGGTCGACGGCGTGGAGCCCGTCAGCCAGCCCAATCGGAACCCGCGCTCCACCAGGGCGTCGCGCACCAGCTCCAGGTGCTTGACGAACTGGCTGAAGATCAGCACCGCGTGCCCCTCGTCGCGCAGGGACTGCATCAGGTCGAGCACCTCCGATGTCTTGCTGCCCGGCAGGGTGGAGTCCGGCTCGGCCAGGCGGGGGTGGCAGGCGGCCAGGCGCAGGCGGGTCAGCAGGGCGAGCACGCGCATGCGCTGCTGGGCGTCGCCGGTCTCATCCGCCACGGCCAGCTGGCTGAGGCCGGCCTTGCGCACCCGGTCGTAGATGCGGCGCTCGCCGGGGCTCAGGTCGACGGATCGCAGGACGTCGATGCGGTCGGGCAGCTCCTTCGCCACCGTCTTCTTGAGGCGACGCAATACGAACGGCGCGATCAGCTGGGCCAGGGCGGCCTGGGCCACGGTGTCGCCGCGCTGCAGGGGGCCCAGGAAGCGGTGCCGGAACTGCTCGCGGGAGCCCAACAGGCCCGGCAGCACCACCTGCATCATCGCGTGCAGCTCGCCGGCGTGGTTCTCCGCGGGGGTGCCCGTCAGCACCAGCCGGAAGCCGGCGTCCAGGCGGCGGGCGGCCTTGTGGCGGCGGGTGCCGGGGTTCTTCATGGCCTGGGCCTCGTCGAAGACCACGGTGGACCAGGGGATGGCCGACAGGGCGGTGATGTCGCGGGCGAGCAGGTCCCAGCTGGTCACCAGGACGTCGCCGCCGCCCAGCCCGTCGAGCAGCGCCGCCCGCTGGGGCCCCCGGTACTCGCGCAGGTCCAGGCCGGGGGCGAAGCGGCCGCCCTCCTGCACCCAGTTCCAGCCCACGGACGCAGGCCCCACCACCAGGGCCGGCCCCTTGCGGCGACGCAGCAGCAGGGCCAGGGCCTGCACGGTCTTGCCCAGGCCCATGTCGTCGGCCAGCACGGCGCCCCCGGCCCACTCGGCCAGGCGGGCCAGCCAGCGGTAGCCGTCGACCTGATAGGGGCGCAGGGTGGCGTCCAGGCCCGCGGGCACCGACGGCGTCATCTTCGCGGCGGCGTCGATGGCGGCCAGCTTCTCCCACCAGGTCGAGGGCGCGTCGAAGCTGGCGCCCTGCTCGCGCAGGGTCTCCACCACGGGGGCGTGCAGGGGCGACAGTCGGCCCTCCAGCCCGCCGCGCAGCCCGCCGGCCGCCTGGGTCAGGCCCGCGCGCAGGGCCGCGTCCAGCTCCAGCCAGTCGCCGTCGCCCAGCCGCACGAAGCGGCGGCCCTGCTCGATGGCCAGCAACAGGGCCTCGATGTCGACGTCCTGCTCGTCGACGCTCAAGTCCCCCTCCAGGGCGAACCACGCGCCCAGGGGCTTGAAGCGGATCTTCAGCTGATCGATGCCGCCGCTGGTGCGCACCCGACCCGTGGGGCCCTGCCACTCCACGACCACGTCGGTGCGCCCCCGCAGCGCGGCCAGGACGGAGGCTGCCGCTTCGCCGTCGTCCACCACCCAGATGGGGCGGCCGTCGGGGTCGGGCTCGGGCAGGGACAGGTCCCGGGCGAGGTCTTGCAGGAGGCGACGCTCCCGGGCCAGATCGCGCAGGGCGTGCACGCGCTCGGCCCCCCGCTGGCCGTAGCAGGCCGCGACGCCGCGCCCGGGCACCTGGACGGCGGCGCCCTGCATGGGGCGCACCCACACCGCCACGGCGACCCCGGTGGCGACCAATTCCAGGCGGACGATCAGGCGCTCGTCGCCGTCGACGCGCGTGCCGGCCAGGGCGGCGTCCAGCTCCAGGGGCAGGTCCTCCTGCAGGCGGGGCAGGCTGGCCACCAGGTCGGCCTCGGCCTCGGCGTCGTAGGACTCGCCGTGGCGGGCGAGGGCCAGGAGGATCTGGCGCTGGCGGGGCGGCAGGGGGACCAGCGTGGCCGTGCCCGCCTCCTCGTCCACCAGCAGGGCGGGCACGGCGAACCAGCGGTGCGACGTGAGGATCCGCACCTCCGCGGGGCTCAGGGGCCGTCCCGACAGGCGGGGCTGCAGGTGGATGCGGCCGTCTTCGCGCCGGCTCACCTCCAGCTGCAGCTCCTCGCGACGCAGGCGCAGGGAGCGCTCGGGGCCGATCTGCAGGTACAGGCGCGGGTGCTGGGTCAGGAACGACAGGGCGCTGGCCACGGCCGCGGGCTCGTGCAGGCGGCGGCGCAGGCTGCCCTCGGAGGGGTCCATGCGCTCCACGTCGTGCCCGAGCAGGGCCAGCAGGGCGGCCGAGTCGGCGGGGTCGTCCAGGGAGCGCACCAGCACGCCCAGCTCGTTGGCCTTGATCAGCCGGGTCTTGAGGCCGCCCGACGCCTTGGGTTCGCACCACAGCGGCGTCAGCCAGCGCCCCTCGCGGTCCTCGCGCAGGCCCCAGCCCACCAGCGGCAGCTCCGCGGCGGGCGGCGGCACCAGATCGGCCAGCAGGCGATCGACCGGACGCAGCGAGAGGTCGCGCTCCAGGTCACCCAGGCGGTTGCGGCTCACCTGGCTGGGCGTGAGCAGGTCGACCAGCTGGCGCAGGATCGCGCGACGCACCCAATGGGGCAGGGGCACGTCGTCCGGCGGCAGGAGCGCCACCCGGGGGTCCAGGCGCACATCGGCAGTCCAGGCCGGCCGACCCCAGCCCTGCACGCGCTCCTCCCAGCCCACCTGGGGCGGATCCAGGGAGACGTGGAAGCCGCCGAGGGCCGCCTCCAGCGTCCACTCCCGGCCGAACTGCGCCTCCAGGTCAGCGAGCTGGGCGCGGGCGTCCAGGGCCGCCGCGCCGAGCTTGGGCCAGCGCTCCAGGGCCAGGGGCGGGGGCGGGGGCGCGGCCGAGGCGGCGAGCTCGTCGTGCACCAGCGCCAGGGTCAGGGCCTGCACCACGTCGTCCCGCACGTCCTGGGGCACGGTCTGGGCCGATCGCGACCAGGCGCGGGTGCCCGTGTAGACCCGGGCGTCCAGGACGCGGGCGGGGCTCCAGTCCGAGCGGACCGCCAGCCAGCGCTGCGTCGCCTCCTGCAGGTGGGAGCGCAGGATGTGGCCCACGGGCACGTCGAGCAGGGCGTGGAACCCGAAGCCGCCGAGCCAGGCCCGCCAGGCCTCGGAGCCGGCGTCGCTGGCGAGTCGGGGGCCACGCCCGGCCAGGCGGCTGGCTGCGCCCCGGAGCAGCGCGTCGCGAAACTCGTCCTCGAGCACCGGCAGGAGCAGCTGCTTGAGGGCCGCGCAGAGGTGGCTCTCGGTGCCGTGGTAGGCGCCCACCAGCTGGCGGCGGGTGGAGCCGTCGCGCAGGGCGTCCAGCAGGGTCTGGGTGTCGGGGCTCCGCACCCGCCGGCCCAGCCAGGACAGGCCCCAGACGCGGCGGGTCTGGCAGAGGTGATCCACCAGCGCGCGCCAGGGCCGGTCGCCCGCCGGCTCCCAGCCGCTCTGCTCCAGGGCCGTGGCCAGATCCGGCAGCGAGTCGGATCGCTCCAGGGCCACCAGGATCGCGACGGCCTCGGCCGTGGACTGCGGCGAGGCGGCGGGGTCGGTGGGGGGGCGGGGCGCGGGCACGGCAGGGGATTAGCCGCGCCCGGGGAGGGAAGCAAGGGGGACGTGATGCGTGGTCCGCCGGGGGCTCGAGGAGCCGGCCCTCAGCCCGCCAGCACCGCCTTCGCGGCCAGCCAGCCGGGGCGCCCGCTGATGCCTCCGCCGGGGTGCACGCCGGCGCTGCCCAGGAAGAGGCCGGCGATGGGGGTGCGGTAGCGGGACAGCTGCATGGAGGGGCGCATGGGGCCCAGCTGATCCAGGGCCAGCTCCCCCTGCATGGGGTGTCCGCCGAGCAGGCCGTACTCTTCGGCCAGGTCAGCGGGGCTCTGGACCCGGGTGACGCGCAGGGTGCCGGCGTCGGGCAGGGCCCGCCCCAACGAGTCGATCACGGCGTCGGACAGCGCCTGGCACGCGGCGTCGGTCCAGCCCCCGTCCAGGTCGAAG
>CALCXL010000378.1 GCA_937907595.1 uncultured Pseudomonadota bacterium | reverse complement strand
CTTGGACTCCCGTGTCCCGCGGGGCTCCGCGGGCCTTCAATCGGGCAGTCCACAAACTCTTGGGGGTCTGCAGCGTTTTTCGGCCTTCGACTCCCCCTGAGCCACGCAAAGCCGACTGGACGGTCCCCGTCCGGGCGCGAATGTACAGAACGCGGGCACGATTGCAAACAGGGGGCTTGGATCACGTCGAATCGAACGCACGACGTCGCCCCGATTCACCACCGCAGAAAGGCGGAAAGCACCCGATCTTCGTCCCCCGGGAGCAGCGTTCTGAGGTCCAGGAGCAGGGCGCCGGCCTCCCGTCGGGCGACCACGGCCGGATCGCCGCGGCGCAGGATCGCGGCCAACGCCTCCTCGGATCCCCCGCGCGGACGCACCCGCACCGCCCGCGACGGCAGACGCAGCACCGCCGACGAGCCCCCGCCGGGCGTGCTCTCCACCGCCACCACGTCCACGTCGGCGCGATCCCCGAGGCGGGCGACCAGGGCCTCCGCCAGGCGATCCGCGGCGACCTGCAGGGCATCCACGGTGCGCGACGCCAGCGCCACGGCGGGCACGGGGTCCCCCTGGGGATCGGCCTCCCACGCCCTCAGGGTGGCCTCCAGGGCGAGCAGGCAGAGCTTGCCCGGCCGCACCAGGCGCATGACGGGGTGCTTGCGCAGCCGCGCCACCAGGTCCGCGCGCCCGGCCACGATGCCCGCCTGGGGCCCGCCCAGCAGCTTGTCGCCGGAGAAGAGGACCAGATCTGCGCCGTCCGCGAGCGCGTCCAGCACGCACTCGTCGCCCAGCCCCGGGCGGGAGCGCAGCAGGCCCGAGCCCAGGTCGTAGATCACCAGGGCGTCCCGGGCGTGGGCCGCGGCGGCCAGCTCGGCCAGCGGCACCGTGGAGGTGAACCCCACCAGCTCGAAGTTGCTGCGGTGCACCTTCATGACCACGCCAGCGCCGGCGTCCAGGGCCCGCTCGTAGTCGGCCAGGTGGGTTCGGTTGGTCGCGCCCACCTCCAGCATCGACGCGCCGCTGGCCTCCATGATGTCCGGCATGCGGAACGAGCCGCCGATCTCCACCAGCTCGCCCCGGGAGATGACCACCCGGGCCCCCTCCCCCGCCAGCGCCTTGAGGGCCAGGAAGACCGCGGCGGCGTTGTTGTTGGTGACCAGGACGTCGCCGCAGCCCAGGACCCGGGCGAAGGCGGCGCCCAGGTGTTCGTGCCGACTGCCCCGGGTCCCGCTGTCCAGGTCCAGCTCCAGGTTGGAGTAGCCGCCGGCGCAGCGCTGGATCGCCTCCAGGGCCTCCGGGGCCAGGGGCGCGCGGCCCAGGTTGGTGTGCAGGAGCACCCCGGTGGCGTTGACCACCGGCTTGAGCACGGGCTGGCGATCGGCGCGGGCCCGGTCCAGGGCGCGGGCGGCCAGGGCGTCGGGCCAGCCCTCCGGCGGCGCGTCGACTGCTCCCGATCGCAGCTGCTCGCGGACCTGCTCCAGCACCGACCGGCAGGCCTCCCGCCGCAGGTGGCGGGGCAGGTGGGGCGCGGCGTCCCAGGCCGGGTGCTCCAGGAGGACGTGCACGGCGGGGAGCTGGCGGAGGAGGTCGCTCACGGGCCGAAGTGTAGGAGGCCAGGGCCCTTCCCGCTCGCCCCGCCGCCGCGCCGTTAGACTGCCCGCGTGGAGACCGTCGCCCCCCTGTTCACCGCGCTGATGTGCCTGACCGTCGCGCTGTCGTCCCTGATCCGCGGCTCCCGCGAGCGCCTGCACCAGGACTTCGCCTTCTTTACCGGCGTCCTGTCGATCACGTTCCTGTGCCTGTTCTTCCTGATCGTCACCGACGAGGGAGCCTGGCGCTACGGCGTGCTGATCGCCGCCCTCTTCGTCACCCCCGCGGTGCTGCAGGTCTACGGCCTGATCCTCCGCCCCTTCGATCCGCCCACGCGCCACCTGACGCCGTTCTTCTACGTGGCCGCCTTCGGGCAGATCGTCGCCATCGCCGTGCTCGGCAGCACCCACCCGGTCGTCCTGACCACCAACGGCTTCCTGGTCTTCGGTGGCTTGATCGTGGGCGTGGTGGGCCTGGGCCGCGTCGTCGCCGGCATCGACCGCCGGGGCGAGCGCGACCGGCTGCGCTACCTCCTGGCCAGCGGCGCCTTCGCGGTGGCCGCCATGGCCGCGGAGATGCTCCTGCTGGACTGGAACTTCTTCGGCTCCGGCAAGGAGCTGCTGTTCCCACCCATCGGCTCCCTCGCGGTGGCCGCGCACGTCTACTTCCTGGCCCAGGTCATCAACCGGCAGCGCCTGCTGGACCCCCAGGAGATCGTGTCCCAGGTCGTCGTCTTCGTGGTGATGGGCGTGGTGCTCGGCTCGGTCTACGGCGTGCTGGTCCGCCTGGTCGGCCGGGGCAACGGGCCCTTCGCCGAGGCCGTGGACACCCTGATCGCCTCCATCCTGGTGATCATCCTGTACGAGCCCATCCGCGACGCCGCGATCCAGCAGGTCGACCGCCTCTTCGCCCGCGAGCGCCACGATCAGATCCGCGCGCTGGTGGACATGAAGGCGCGGCTGCCCGGCCTCATCGAGATCGAGCAGCTCCTCGACGCCCTCTTCGACGGCACCCTGTTCACCGGCCGCGTGGACCTGTCCTCCCTGTACCTCTACGACGACCGCCGCGACGGCTTCCGGCTCCGCCGCGTCGAAGGCCACCCCGAGCAGCCCTTGCTGCCCGCGTTCCCGCCGCGCCCCTTCATCGACGGCTTCCTGGCCGGCCGCGACTGGTACCTGGTCGACGATCTGGACACGGAGGTGGGCCTGGCGGGCGCCGCGTCCGAACCCCACTGGCGGGGCGGGGTCGCGGCCCAGATGGCGGGCCTGCAGGCCGACCTGGCTCTGCCCCTGCGCATCGGCAACACCGTGGTCGGCGTGTGGAACCTCCGCCTCAAGCCCGGCGGCCAGGCCTTCTCCTACCCGGAGCTGGGCCTGTTGCGCGACGTGGCCGAGCGCGCTGCGGTGCTCATCGACAACTCCCGCGCGTTCGAGAGCGTCAAGGAGCGCGAGCGCCTGGCCGCCCTGGGCGAGATGTCGGCCGGCCTGGCGCACGAGATCCGCAACCCCCTGGGCGCCATCAAGGGCGCCGTGCAGGTCATCGCCCGGCCCAGCGCCAGCGCCGCGGTCCAGGCCGAGTTCCTGGGCATCATCCGCGAGGAGGTCGACCGCCTGGACGGCGTGGTCACCCAGTTCCTGGACTACGCGCGGCCGGTGATGATGATCGTGGAACCCGTGCCCCCCGACCTGCTCCTGCGCGGCGTGCTGGCGATGGTCCGGGCCCAGGGCCTGCCCCGCAACGTCCTGCTGGACTACGTCGCCGACGACACCGTGCCGGCGGTGCCCATGGACATCGAGAAGCTCAAGCAGGTGGTGCTCAACGTGGTGCTCAACGGCATCGACGCCATGTCCGGTCGCGGGGGCACCCTCACCGTGCGCGCCCACCTGGCCTCAGACGACCGCGTCCCCTCCCTGCGCGTCCAGGCCCCCGGGCTGGCCGAGGTCCGGGTCAAGCGGGGCTCCGTCACCACCCGCGACGCCGTGGAGCTCACCTTCGAGGACGAGGGCGTGGGCATCCAGCCGAAGGACGCCGCCAAGCTCTTCATCCCCTTCTTCACGACGAAGGCGCAGGGAACCGGCCTGGGCCTGGCCATCTGCGAGCGCATCATGCGAGGCCACGGCGGCGAGATCGAGCTCGTCTCCCTGCCCGGCAGCGGCACCCGCTTCACCCTGCGCCTGCCCCTGCCCGACCCGGAGCTGGACGAAGAGCCGACCGAGGTGGACCGCGAACCCGTGGGCGTGCTACCTCCCGTCGTCGGCGCCTGAGCAGGCCCGCCTCCCCCCAGAACGGCAATTTTCGCCAGCGTTGACGCAATCCGGACGGATCAGCGTACGTCGGCCCTGATCCAGTGATCCACAGGGCACGGTGGCGCTCCGGATTGCTGGAAAAGCTCCGAGTTTCCACGCCCTTGCCAGATCCGGCGAGAACTACCACGACGCTTATCCACGGCCTTGTCCACACACTGTGGATAACATCGGTCGGCCCCGGCGGCGATCACGAAGAAGATCCATGAATTCCGCCGATCTCAGAAAAGGTGCGCGTCCGAAATCAGGCCTTGAAAGCGGGGATCGGTCGTGGAAGTATCGGGGGCGTTCGGAGGGATGTTTTCCCATCGACCCCCCAGCTTCGGAACCGCCCCCGTGAATCGTCCCGCTGTCCCCGTCATCCGACCCGGCGACCGGAAGCCCCTCGCCGCCCTGCGCGTGAGCGCGGGCGATGACGCGCGGGTGTGGGCGGTGGCCTCGGGCAGCGGTGGGGTGGGTCGCACCACGCTGGCCGGAGTGCTTGCGGCACGCATGGTTCGGCAGGGCCACCGGGTCTGTGCCGTGGACGCCGACTGGACGGGGCCGGGGCTGGCCGGGCTCATGGGCCTGCAGGGCGCGGGGAGAGGCGCCTGGCAGGGCGGAGTTGGGGAAGCCAGCCGGGAGCACCCCGACCTGGTGGTGCTGGGCGGCGGCGCTCCCCTGGACGGAGACCCCACCCGGCGCTCGGCGCGGCAGCTGCAGGCGCACATCGCGGCGCTGCCGGCGGACCGGGTGCTGTTGGACCTGCCGGCGGGCAGCTCCACGGTGGCCCTGGACCTCTGGTTGGCGGCGGACGTGCCGGTGCTGGTGACGGCGCCCGAGCGTCTGCCCCTGGAGGCGGCGGGCCGGCTGCTGGCTCGGGTCTTCGCGCGGGCGGTCACGCCCTGGCTGAATCGGACGCTGGGGGCGGAGGCGGCGCGGCAGGCGCTGGCTGAAGCGTGGACGGCGTGTGAGGGTCGGCCGGCAGGCTGGCTGCGCGCGGTGGCGCGGACCACGTCCCTGAGCGCGGCGGAGCTGGCGGCGCGGGCGGGAAGGCAGCCGCTGTTCCTGGTGTTGAACCGGGCGCGCCGGGGCGACGACGTGGACGTGGGCCACGCGCTGGCCCGGGCGGCGCGGGACGGTCTGGGTCTGGACCTGCGGTACCGCGCGGTGCTGCCGTTTCAGGACGAGGGTTGGATCCAGGCCCGTCGCAAGGCGGTGAGCGCCGGCAGCGCGACGGACCTGTTGGGCATGGAAGTGGACGACCTGCTCCGGCGCATGGCGCAGGACGAGGACGTGGCTTCGGCCGGGGATTGGCGATGGTCGCTGCAGCAGGCAGCGGCGGCGGTGGGCGCGAGCGGGTAGGGATCGATGGTTGAGGAGCGGGGGCCACACAGGGGCCTCGTGGGGTCGAAACAGAAGCTGAGCAGATGATGAGCAGCCGGCGCACGTTGAGCAGTGCAGCGCCGGGCAACGAGCGGCAGACGACGATGAAGTTCGTAACGCAGGACTACTACGAGATCTTGAACGTGGCCCCCGCGGCCTCCAACGAGGACGTGAAGCGTGCGTACCGCCAGGTCCGGCAGAGCTTTCGGCCGGACTCCATGGCGATGCACAGCCTCTACTCCGCGGAGGAGACGGAGGCGATTGCGGCCAAGATCGACGAAGCCTTCCGCATCCTGAGCAACGGGGAGTCGGCGCGGCGCTACGACAAGTACCACCGCACGGGTCGGGTGGGCCGCACGGTGCCGCGCGACGCGGACCGGTTCTTCGACCAGGTGCACGCCCTGGACGAGCCCAGCCCCATCGAGCTGCTGGCCCACCGGCTGGGCCGCAAGCGCGCCGAAGAGGCGGAGCTGGCGGATCAGACGCCGCTGATGGAGGCCGAGACGCCCACCTCGACCTTCGCGCCCGTGGCGGGGCCGACGCCGATCCCCCTCATCGACCCCTCGCAGCTGCTGGTGCCCGAGCCGATGACCCTGCCGGTTGAGCCCCAGGAGGCGGTGGCGTCGGTGGAGATCCTGTTGGACTCCCTGGAGGAGGTGCCCGAACTCGAGCCGTCCTGGTCGGCACCCCAGGCCCCGTCGCGGGTCGCGGCGCAGATCGACGTGCCCGACGCAGGCCCCGCCCCCTGGACGGCCGGCATGCCCTCCATGCTGAGCGCGGCCGGCCCCAAGCTGAGCAGCGTGCGCGGACGCGGCCTGGACGTGCCGCAGCTGCAGCCCCGCACGGACCCCACGACCCGCGAGCTGCCCGGCGCCCAGGTCACCAGCCCCCAGCAGGCCACTACCCTGGCCCGCATCCCGGCGGTGGCGGCGGCCACGAAGCTGCAGGACGACGAGCGCTCCCGCCGCTGGCACCGGGAGACGGTGCGCACCCGCGCCGTGGGCCCCCTGTCGGTCTCCTCGCTGTCGCCGGACATCCTGGAGGCCTTCGAGATGGACTGCGGCGGCGTCAACGGCGAGTACCTGCGCCAGGTGCGCCGGGAGCTGGACGTCAGCCTGCAGGACATCGCCACGCGCACGAAGATCGGCCTGGCGATGCTCCGGTACATCGAAGACGACCGCATCGATGACCTGCCCGCCAAGGTCTACCTCAAGGGCTACCTGAGCCAGATGTGCCGCCTGCTCAAGCTGCCGGTGCCCGAGACCCCCGACCGCTACCTGGCAGGCCACGACCTGCGCTGACCGGCGCGACGTCGAGGCCCATCGACAGTCCGGGGCGCTACCCTGCGCCCATGGCCGTCCAGATCCACGAGTTCGAGATCCACCCCAAGGCAGCCGGGTCGCGCATCGACCAGTTCCTGACGGCCCGCAATCCGGAGCTCAGTCGGGCCTACGTGCAGCGTTTGATCGACGAGGGACACGCCACCGTGGACGGGCTCAGCTGCCGTCGCTCCCACCGGCTGCGGGCGGGGGAGGTCATCGAGCTGCGGGTGCCCGAGGTGAAGGCCGGGGACGTGGACGCCGAGGACATCCCCCTGGACGTCGTGCACGAGGACTCGGACCTGTTGGTGGTCAACAAGCCCGTGGGCATGGTGGTGCACCCCACATCGCACGACCTGCACGGCACCCTGGTCAACGCGCTGCTGCACCACTGCGACGACCTGAGCGGCATCAACGGGATCGAGCGGCCGGGGATCGTGCACCGCATCGACAAGGACACGTCGGGCCTGCTGCTGGTGGCGAAGAACGACCACACCCACCGGCACCTGAGCGAGCAGTTCCGCGAGCACTCCATCGAGCGGCTCTACGTCTGCCTCGTCTACGGCGGCCCGCCGGCCCCGTCGGAGGGCACGATCACCACGACGATCGGCCGGGACCCGCGCGACCGCAAGCGCATGGCCAGCATCACGTCGGGCCACGGCAAGCACGCCATCAGCCACTACCGGGTGGCCGAGGACTACGGCCCGGTGGCGATGGTCGAGTGCTCCCTGGACACCGGTCGCACACACCAGATCCGGGTGCACCTCAGCGAGTTCGGGCACCCCCTGGTGGGGGACCCGCGCTACGGCGGCACCAAGCAGCGCTGGTGGCCCGGGGATCCGCGGCTGCGGGTGCTGCTCAAGCCGCTGCGGGGGCAGATGCTGCACGCGGCGACCCTGGGCTTCATCCACCCGCGCACCGACGCCTACATCAAGGTGCAGACGCCGCCGCCGCCGCGCATGCTCGGGGTGATCCAGCAGCTGCGCAAGCACGCGGGCATGGACCCGGACGCCGAAGGGCCCTGGGATCGCCGCATCTCCAAACCCTTCGGCCACCGCAACGCGCTGGTGCCCGACCGGGACGTCGAGTCCTACTGAGCGCCCCCCCCGAGCCGCTCAGGGGCAGGTGGGCGTGCCGTCGCCGTCGGGGTCCAGGGAGCTGATCTCCTCGATGGGGCAGGTGCCGGCGTTGAAGCGGTCCAGGATGTCCTGGCAACCGATGACCTCCAGGGCCAGACCGTCGATCCGCTCGGCGGTCACGTCCACCGCCCGCCCGAACAGGCAGAACACGCCGGGGTTGGGCGCGCCGCACTCCTGGCAGTCCACGTCCAGGGTGTCCGACGCCAGGTCGCAGATCGTGCCCTCGGCCGCGCCCTCCTCGACGAGGTTGTCCAGGCCGCGGGTGTCGATGAGGGCCTCGAACTCGCCGCCGCGAAAGTCGCTGCGATCGGGGTGCCAGACGCCCACCAGGTTGACGTCCTTCAGCCGCGCCGAGACGCCGCTGATCGTCAGGTTGAGGTCCGCGGGGCCCAGCCGCAGGAAGGGGTCGTCGAAGCCGGCCGGCGTGTCGTCTGCGGTGCCGATGATCCCGTCCTCGCCCGCCGTCCAGTCCAGCGTCTCCGTGCAGGCGTCCTGGGTCATGTCCTGCCCCGCGCCGACGCCCAGCGCGCCCATCATCTGCAGGCCCGGCTGCGCGCCCACCGCGAAGTCCGACTCGGGCAGGAGGGTGAAGAGCACGCCAACGTCCTCGATGAGGCCGCCGAGCACGCCGCCCAGGCCCGGGGGCTCCACGAACGTCGCGCCCGCCAGGTCCAGGCTGTAGACCTCACCGACCAGGGCCGACGGATCCCCCAGGACCTCGCCGTACAGGCCGGTCTGGAACGCGAGCACGAAGGGCTCGAAGTCGGTGGGGGCCCAGGTGATGGTCGCGGTGTAGGCCGTCGACGGCTCCAGCTCAGCCGTCGGGTTGAAGCTCAGCTTGGTGCCGCCGGGGTTCCAGGAGGTGTCCCCGGGCACGTCGTTCCCCGCGGCGTCGGCCAGGATCAAGAAGCCGCTTTCCGGCGCCGCCGTGAACTCGATCTCCAGGTCGGACCGGAAGAAGAAGTCGCTTTGATCGACCGACGGGTTGGTGGAGAACAGCGCCACCCCGTCGTTGCTCACGGTGTCGTCGTCGTCGCCCGACGGCGTCAACGCGTCGGGCCCGCAGGCGGTGACCAGGAGGGCGGACAGAGCCGCCAGGGGCAGGAAGAACGTGCGCTTCATGTCCGCCGATCTACCCCAGGCCCGCGGCGCGCACCACAGGAACCTGCCAGAACGGCGACGGGCGCCGGAGTTGCCCCCGACGCCCGCCGCGTACGTATCCGGGATACGAGGTCTTAGGGGGTGTAGTCCCCGCAGAGCTCGTAGACACCGTTGGTGTCCTCGTCGTAGGCGGCAGCCTCATCGGCGCAGACCGTGGCGTCGGCCACGAACATGTCGATGATGGTCTCGCAGGTCATGCCCACGAGCGCCAGGCCGTCCACCTTGGTGGCGACGATGTCGGTGGCCAGCACGCTCAGGCAGAAGGGCTCGGAGCCGTCGTCCTGGCAGGGCTCGCACTCGATCCCGATGGTCTCTTCGACCAGGTTGCAGACGGCGTCCTCGCCACCCTCGGGGTCCAGCTCCGGCGCCAGGGGGCGCGTGTCGACGCTGCCGGCGAACGTGCCGCCCTGCATGTCGTCTCCATCGGGGTGGAAGGTGCCCGTGATGACCAGGTCCTGGATGGTGGCCGTGATGCCCTGAACGCTGATGTCCAGGTTGGTGGGGCCGAGCTCCATGTCGGGGTTGACCCAGGAGGCCGGGGTGTCGTCGGCCGTGCCGATCTCACCGTCGACGCCGGCGGTGAAGGCCAGCGTCTCCGTGCAGGCTTCCTGCTCGATCAGGCCGTTGACCGGGTCCACCACGGCGCCCAGGGCGCCCATGATCTGCAGGCCGGGCTGAGCGGCGGGGGTGAAGTCCGAGGACGCGAGCATCGAGAAGAGGATGGCGATGTCGCCGATCTGGCTCTGCAGGATGGGGCCGACGCCCGGAGGCTCGACGAAGTTGGCGCCGGCCAGGTCGATGTTGTACGTGGCGCCGACCAGCGTGCCTTCGGCGTCGTCCAGGTCGTTGCCGTAGGGGCCCGTCATGAAGCTGATGCTGACGGGGCAGCCGTCGCAGGGGGCCCACTCGATGTCGAGGGTGTAGGCCGCCGAGGGCGTCAGGGGGGCGCCCGGATCCAGCGTCATGAGGGTGCCGTCCACGGTGTCCGTGGAGGCGACCATCGTGCCGGCCGCGTCGTGCAGCATCATCGTGGCGGAGTCGGGGGCGCGGTCGAAGCGGGCCCACGGCTTGGCCGCGAAGAAGAAGTTGTTGTCGTCGGGCGCGGGGCTCGTCGACGTGACGATGACGGGCACCGCGGCGTCGTCGTCGTCTCCGGCGCCGGAGTCGTCGTCATCGCCCGTCGTCGGACAACCGACGGAGAGGGCCAGGATGGGGAGGAGCAGCAGGCTCCAGAGGCTCTTGATCATGTCGAACGTCTCCGTTTGTTGAGGGCTGTCTTCGCCCCGCGCTGTTCTTCAGCCCTCGGGGGCTGTGCTGTCGAAATTCTTGGTCCCTTGGCCTGGGACGCCGCGGAATCTACCGGGTTCGCAAGATCGGGTCAAATTCCCTTTACTTCCTCCCTGGTTATGCCCGACTGAGCCGATCGCGCACGGGCGACCCCTCGCCCGATCCGTGGCGCAGGGGCCGATCCGTCGGGTCGCCGCGGCGTCTACCCTGGGCCCCGTGAGCCGAGCACCGGACATGGAGCGCCCCACCTGGGCCGACGACCCCCGCCTGGGCCCCTGCGGCTTCTCCCTGCGCGGGCGCCCGTCCCCGCCCGCCCTCAGCTTCGTCACCCAGGTGCACGGCGCCGACGTGGTGGTGGTGGGCCCTGGCGACCGGCCCCTGGAGGGCGACGGGCTCTGGACGACGACCCCGGGGCTGGCCGTGGCGGTGCGGGTGGCCGACTGCGTGCCCATCCTGCTCTGGGACCCCGAGGCCGGCGCGGTGGCCGCCGTACACGCCGGGTGGAGGGGCACCGCCCAGGACATCGTGGGGCACGCCCTGCGGGTGGGCGCGTCCCTGGGCGTGGACCCCTCACGCGCGCGCGCGGCAATTGGTCCCTGCATCAGCCGCGACGCCTTCGAGGTCGGCCCTGAGGTGGTGGCCGGCCTGCGCTCCCTGGGCCTGGACGAAGGCGCCCTCCGCCTGCAGACCGGCCCCCAGGGGCGTCCGCACGTCGACCTGCGCAGCGTCAACCGCGCCCTGCTGCGACGGGCCGGGCTGCGGGACGAACACATCGAGGACGTCGGCGGCTGCACCGTCTCCGACCCCGGACGCTACGAGTCCTACCGCCGGGACGGGGCCCGCTCGGGCCGCATGCGCGGGATCATCGCCCTGGCCGGCGCCCTGCTGCTGGCGTGGCTGCCGGCCTGCAAACCCGAGCCGATCGACCCCGCGGCGACCCTGGACGGCGCGCAGCAGGCCCTGGAGCAGGGCGGCGCCGTGCGGGCCGAAGTCGACGTGCGCGGCTGGCTCGAGCAGCACCCCGACGACGCCCTGGCCCGCGCCCTGCTGGGCCGCGCGCTGCACGCCCAGGGGCGGCACCGGGAGGCGAGCGTGCAGAGCCGGCTGGCCCTGGGCATCGATCCGGGGCTGTGGCAGGCGGCCTACAACCTGGCCTGCCACCACGCGGCGCTGGGCGACGTCGACCACGCCATCCACTGGCTGCAAGCGGCCCTGGCCAGCGACCAGATCACCCGCGAGCAGGTGCGCGCCGACCCCGACCTGGCCAGCCTGCTCAACGACCACCGCATGGCCTTCTACCTGGCCGGCGGGGTGCTCAGCCGGCAGGAGGAGGACGCCATCGCCATGGTCTCGCCCCGGGCCGTCGCGGTGGGCGATCCGGTGACCCTGACCGTGGTGGCGCTGTCCCTCAACCGCCCCCTCATGGGCGAGCGGCACCCCCTGGAGCTCCGGCCCCTGCGGCCGCTCCCGCCGAACGTGCTGGAGCCCCGGACCCGCCGGGAGACCTTCTCCACCGGCGACGAGGGCGGGCGGGAATACGCGCAGCGCACCCTGCACTTCGGCTTCCGACCGACGACGGCGGGCACGGTGCCCCTGGGGCCCTTCAAGGTGCAGGAGGCCGATCGGCAGCACCGCACGACCACGGTGCTGCTGGACGTGGGGCCGGGCACCGCCCCGGATCAAGGGCCGCCAGCGGAGGCGCTGGGCGGGGGGTTCCTGCGCGCGCCGTCGGAGGTGGACGGGGCGCTGATCGACGACCACATCGCGCGCGGCGGGGCCCTGGTGGTGCTGGAGGCAGACGATCCAATGCCCGCCGACGCGCCCTGGACCCCGGGACCGAAAGGGGACACCCGCGTCTTTCGGTACCGGGCTGTGGACCTGGAGGCGCTGCCCGACTCCCTGCCCCCCCGCCAGGACCCGGTGTTCCGGTCGATCCTGGTGCAGCGGGCCAGCGAGGGCTGGAGCCACGTCTGGGAGATCCGGCGGCAGCGCTGATCAGCTCCGCCGACGCCGCTCCTTGGGCCGCCCCGACGCCGCGAACTGCTCGAAGACCTTCTTGTCCGGCGCGGAGGCGTAGGCCGTCTCGTAGCTGACCTCCGCGCGGCGGAAGAGCTCCACCAGGTGCCGCTCGAAGGGCCACATCCCCTCCCCGCCCGCCGTCGTGATCACCTGCCGCACCTGGTGCAGCTTGTTCTCGCGGATGAGGGTGGAGACGGCGGCGTTGTTCTTCAGGAACTCCACCGTCGGCACGAGGCCGCGGCCCGACTTGTGCCGCAGCAGGCGCAGGTTGACCACCGCGCGGAGCACGTCGGAGACCATGGTGCGGGCGCCCGCCTTCTGGTTGTCGGGGAAGACGTCGATCAACCGCGAGATGGCGTTGGTGGAGCTGTTCGCGTGCAGCGTCGCCAGGATCAGGTGCCCGGTCTCCGACGCCGACAGGGCCATCTGCACGGTCTCCAGGTCCCGCAGCTCGCCCACCACGATGACGTCGGGGTTCTCCCGCAGCGCGTCCTTGAGCCCGCGGTTGAAGGAGTGGGTGTGGGTGCCGACCTCCCGCTGCTGGATGAGGCTGCGGTCGTTGGTGAAGAGGAACTCGATCGGCGCTTCCAGGGTCAGGATGTGCAGCTGCCGGTGCTTGTTCATCTGTTCGATGATCGCGGCCATGGTCGTCGACTTGCCCGATCCCGTGGGCCCGGTGAACAGCACCAGCCCGCTCTCCTGGCCGGTCAGCCAGGTCAGCTCCGAGGGCAGGTTGAGCTCCTCCAGGGACTCGATGGCGGAGCGGATGTAGCGGATGGCCGCCGACACGCCGTACATCTGCCGGAACACGTTGACGCGGAACCGACCCAGCCCCTCGACGTGGTAGCTCAGATCGACGGAGTGCTCCTTGTCGAGCTGCCGCTTGTCCTCCTCGGAGAGGATCGAATAGATGACCTTCTGCAGCTCCTTGGGGCTCAGTTCGCGGCCCTGGCTGGGCTGGAACAGGTTGTCGACGCGCAGGGTGGGCGGGAAGCGGGGGGTCAGGTGCAGGTCCGTGGCGTCCTGTTCCACCATCCAGCGCAACAGGGCGTTGACCTCCTCGCGGCTGATCTTCTCCCCGTAGATGGGGGGCTGCGTCGCCTCCGACCGGGTGTATGTGATCTGGGCGCGGGGCCGCAGACCGCCCTTGGGCACGTGCTCCTGGGCCTCGAAGTCCATGGACCAGGACGGGGCGACGTCGCTGGGGCTCAGGAAGGTCTCGTCCTCCCCCAGGAAGGCCAGATCGTCCACCTCCGGCGTGGCGGCGTTGGCCACGGGCAGGGGGTTCTCGTCGGTTCGGTCGGCGCCGTGGGCCCGGAAGGCGGCCTTCAGGCCCGCTTCGGTCTGGCGGAGGGCGCAGGAGAAGAACTGCCCCTGGTACTCGTAGTGCAGCAGCGCCGCGCCGTCGGAGTGCAGCGCCGCCAGGTCCTGGGGCGTGGCGATCTCGATGACGAACTCGCGCAGCTGCTTCTCGCTGAAGGGCGGGATGCCCAGGTGCCGGCTGGTGCGGCCGAAGACCAGGGCGGGGGGCTTGCCCACCACCAGATCCATGCCGTCGGCGGCCTCGGACGCCATCAGGCGCAGGATGTAGTCCAGTCTGGCCATCGTCGCCTCCCGCCCCCGCGGGGCTGCCGGATCCGATCCTACCTGCTCGCCCCCCTGGCCCGCAGGCGGCCGGGCCGGTCGATCAGGGGAGCAGGGCCACGCAGGCGGCCGACAGCTCGCAGCCGTTGACCAGGTCGAACTCGCCCTCCACGTTGCCGTCGACCTCCGCCTCGCAGGCGCTCAGGGCGACGGTCGACACGAGGGGATCGGCCAGGCCGCCGTCGCAGGTCAGGCCAAAGCCGCCGTTGTCCGACAGCGTGGCGTCCAGGACCGAGGCCACGGCCACGCCCTGCAGCAGCACCCCGTCGCCGGTGGAGGACTCCACGGTCAGGCCGAAGGCGGTCAGGACGCCACCCTCGGCGAGCACGCCGTCGGTGCCGGCCCCGGTGACCGAGCCGCCGGCGATGAGCAGGCCGCCTCCGGAGACCGAGTAGCCCGCGCCGCCCGGCGAGGCGATGACAAGGCCGTCGAAGTCGCCGGTGCCGGCGGAGACCGTGGCGCCGTCGCCCAGGGCGCCGGTGATCGAGCCGCCGGTCCACTCC
>CALCXL010000377.1 GCA_937907595.1 uncultured Pseudomonadota bacterium | reverse complement strand
GTCGACGGTGGCTGCGCGCCTGCCGCCCGGTGGTCCTGAGGGGCGTCGCGTTGGTGGCGGTGGCGATGGCCCTGGGCGCCTTCAAGGGGGTGGCCATGGTCGATCTGCTCGACCGCGCCACCTACCAGCACGAGCTGAGCTGGGGGTACGATCTGTGGTTCCCGAAGGACGCGGGCGGCCAGCCCGACGGGCGCGTGCTGCGCTGGCCCCCGGTCTTCGACGCCGACCACCCCCCGCCGCCGCACCGCGACCCGGACTTCTACGCCGGCGCGGGCGAGCTCCTGGAGGGCCTGCTGCGCCCCGTCTCCCTGGAGGGCGAGTACGAGCCCTTCCCCGTACCCAACGGCGACCCCATGGAGCCCCGGCCCCTGGGCCAGGCGGAGCGCGAGTACCTGTGGGTGGGGCTGGGCTGGCCCCTGCTGCTGCTGGCGCCACTCGGGGTCCTGGTGGGGCGACGTCGTGCGATCCTGCCGGCCCTGCTGGCGGCGCTGGTGGCGGGGATCTCTCTGGGCCCGCACCTGCTGCCGGACCTGCACTTCCTGCTGATCCGCGGCCTGCCGGGCTTCGACCGCATCGTGCAGCCCCTCAAGTACTTCAACTTCTTCCTCGTGCCCTGCGCCGCCCTGCTGGGCGGGCTGGCGGTCGACGGGCTGGCGCGTCGGTCCCCCCGGGCGGGGGCGATGGGCGCAGCCTTGCTCCTGGTCTCCTTCGCGCAGAACGGCCCGCCCCTGGCCGAGCGCTTCAAGCACCCGGTGGCCGCGGATCCCGTGCCCTTTCAGCAGGTGGCACACATCGGCCACCCCGACTGGGTGGACTGGTCCCCCGAGGAGATCGAGCGGGCGGGCCGCGACTGGATGCTGCGGGAGCTGGCCCGGCCCCGGGACGCCCAGGAGTACCCGAACGCTCGACGCGGCCGCGGCGTGGTCGACTGGTACGGCACCCTCACCCTGCCCGAGGCGGCGATCCCCGCCCGCTACATCACGCCGACGGGGCGCTGGATCGACAACCCGCGCTACCCCGGCGCCGAGGCCTGGCTGGAGGGCGCGGGCACGGTGGGCGACGTGGTGATCGGCCCCACCCGGCTGTCCGCGACGGTCTCCGCGCAGGGGCCGACGCGCCTGGTGTTCAACCAGAGCTTCGATCCCGCCTTCGTGGCCCGGGGCGGACGCCTGGCGGAGGAGCAGGGGCGCCTGGCGGTGGACGTCGACGGCAGCGGCCCCGTGGTGCTCCGGTACCGGCCCATCGGCTCGCTGGTGGGCCTGGGGATCTCAGGGCTGGCGCTGCTGGGCTGGGCGGTGCTCTGGGCGCGATGGCGGCCCCGCGCGGGCTCCGGGCCGGGATCAGTTCAGCCAGCGCCGCAGGTCCACCTGGAAGACCCCGCAGGTGGTGCCGATCCAGGCGCGTGACTCCTCCGGGTCCACGTCCAGCGCCTTGACCCGTCCGCCCAATCGCAAGGCGGCGCGGCGGTGGGGGCCGTCGGGGTCGATGGCGAGCAGGCGACCATCGAACATGGAGGCCGACAGCACCAGCCCGTGGGCGGGCAGGCCCACCAGGGGGCGCACGCCGAAGCCCGCGTGCATGCGGCCGACGGGCTGCAGGTCGGCGTCGAAGGCCACCACCTGCGCGTCCAGGAAGCGGGCCACCAGCACGCGGTCGCTGCCCGGATCGTGCACCACCGAGTAGTTGAGCCCGCCCAGATCGCGCTGAGCGAGGACCGCGCCGGCGTCGGGGTCCAGGGCCCAGAGCTGGTCGCCCTCGGCCAGGGAGACGGCGTAGGCGCGACGCTGGTCTGTGCGCAGGTGCAGGTCCTCCAGGTCGTCGTCGGCGGGCAGGCGCCCCACGGACTCCAGCCGCCCGTCGGGGTGGAAGCGCAGCAGGTCGCTCTGGGTCTCGCAGCCCAGCAGCACGGCGTCGCGCTCGGCGTCCCAGGCCATCGAGCTGATCCAGCACATGCCCGGGAGGCGGTGATCGACGCTGCGCCCCGTGGTCACGTCGACGACGCGCAGCAGGGTGAAGGGCGCGTCGTCCAGGATCTCCGTCAACAGGAAGCCGCGGTTCCCGGGCAGCGCGAAGACCTCCTCCAGGTCCCCCTCCACGGGCCCGACCTCGTGCAGCAGGGCCCCGTCGGCTTCGAGCAGCCGCATCCACCCCTGCTCCCGATGCACCACCGCCAGGGCCTGGCCATTCCAAGCCAGGTCGAAGGGCGTCGCCGCGTCGCTCAAGCGGGTGACGGCGGGGTGCTGTGCGTCGGGGCAGGCCTGCACCTCCACGGCGCCGTTGCCCACCAGGGCGGCCAGGGCGACGAGGGAGGGGAGCACCAGGCCCCCAGCCCAGGTGGTCGGGCGCGCGGGGTCCGGCAGCGCGGGCAGGCCCAGGGCTCGCAGCCGCACGGACGCGCCGACCACCAAACAGGCCAGGCCGCCCCAGGCGAGGCCGGGCAGGGGGCCGGCGAGGGCCGCGTGCGCCACCAGCAGGACCGGGACGGCCGCCAGCGCCAGCGATCTGACGCGCCCGCGCAGCAGCCAGGCGCCGAACGACCAACCGAGCAGGGCGACGGCGAACGCGGGCCGCCCCGGGAGGTCCGTGGCCCGGTCGTACCAGGTGCCGTCGCGGGAGGTGGCCAGCAGGTTGGCCGCGAAGAGCAGGGCGAGGGCCGCGCCGGGGATCAGGCCGCGCAGGCTCCAACGCAGGGCGCGCTCGGGGGCGGCCGAGCCCGGCGGCGGCGGGACGGACGACGCGCTCGACTGCCCTTCCGTCGCAGCGGTCCGGGCGACGAGCGCCGCCCCCAGCAGGGTCAGGGTGGTGCCCGGCGCCAGGGCGAAGCCGAGGGCGAACAGCGCGCCCAGGGGGACCGCCAGGGCGAGGGCGACCAGGGGCTGCGTCCAGCGAACGAAGGCCGCGCGGGGATCCATCGCCCCCAGCAGCGCGGACGCGACGGCCCCGAGCCCCAGCCCTGCGACCAGCGCGCCGACCGGCCGGGCGTGCACGGCCTCGTCCAGGGTCCAGCCCCACAGGAGCACGGGCTCCAGCACCGCGTGCTCGAGCATGGCGACGTCCACCGAATAGCGCCGGCCGGCGAGCTGCGCACCCCAGAGAGCGAGGGGCAAGAGGACCGCGCCGCGGAGCAGCCAGCGGGCGACGGCGATGGGTCGGGGGGCCACCCACCGATCGTAGCGAAGCACGGGCACCCGCGGCCCCGGGAGCCGACGTGGGAGAGCGGGCGCCCCCCGCTTCGTCCGCGGATCGAGGGGCTGCTAAGGTCCGCTGTGCGCCGCTGGCCCCTGCTGATCGCCCTCTTGCTGGCCTTCGCGACCGGCGCGCCGCTCCTGGTGGGCGACGGCGTCGACGTGCCCGACGACGCCCTCTACTACGAGCTCGCATCCTGGGAGTGGCTGCGCCTGGCCTGGCAGCAGGACCTCTCTCCCTGGTTCGTGCCCGGCAAGTTGGGCGGCGTCAGCCTCTTCGTGGACACCGTGCCCATGGGGCCGCTGTACCCCGCCGTGGCCCTGCTGGCCTTCCTGCCCGCGGGCACCGCCCTGCCTCTGGCCGCCCTCCTGCACGCGCTGGGCACCCTGCTCACGGTGCGCTGGTTCGCCCGCACGCTGGGCGCCTCCCCCGACGCCGCCACCCTGGCCGGGGCCGCCGTCGCCGTGGGTCCCCTGGGCACCTTCGGCTTCGTGGACGCGCGGGGCATCGCCTGGGCGACCCTGCTCTGGCTGCCGGTGGCGCTGGGCGCCTTCGAGCGCGCCCGGCAGGCGGACGGTCGGCGGGGGCGCTGGCTGGCCCTCTGCGGCCTGGCCCTGGCGATGATCCTCCTGGGCAGCCACCTGCGCATCGCCGCAGGCGCGCTGGCGATCTTCTGCCTGTGGGCCCTGAGCTCCGGGCGGGGGGCGGTCTGGGCGGGTCCCCCCCTGCTCGCGGGCCTGCTGGCGGGGGCGCCGGGCGTCTTGCCGGTGCTCGCCGAGTGGGGGCAAGCCAGCGACCGCGCGGGCCTGGCCGAAAAGCTGGCGACCCTGGCCACCCCGCCGGAGTCGGGCCTCACCCTGGCGTCACTGCCGGGGCTGCTGGCCCCCCGGCCCTGGCCGTCGTTCGCCGACTACTCCGTGGGAGCCGTCCTGGGGCTGGCCCTGATCCTCACCGCAGGACGCGGTCCCCTCGCCCTCCGCCGCCCCGCGGGCCGCGCCGCTGCTCTGGCCGGGGTCCTCCTCCTCGTCGCCCTGAGCCCCGCCCTGGGCCCCCTCCGCTGGCTGTTCGCGCCGCTGCTGGTGCTCAGCCACCCGGTCAACGACGTCTACAGCGCCCTGGCGATGATCCCCGCCGCAGCGGCCGCCGCCCTCGCCTTCGACGCCCTCACCGCCGGCCCGCCGCGCTCGGGCCCCCCCGCCCGATCCGGCGCCCCCCGACCAGCCGCCCCGATGCCCCCCCTGCGCGTGGCCGGCGCCCTGGCCCTGCTCGCAGGCGGGGCGGTCGTGCTGACGACCTCCCCCGAGGCCTACCGCGACGCCGCTGGTGCCCGCCTGCACGCCCTGGCCCTGCTGCAGGGGGCCGTCGCCCTGCCCCTGGCGCTGCTGCTCTTCCGGCGTGGACAGCGCCCCGCCCTGATCCTGCTCGCGCTCGTGGAGCTGGGCGCCGTCGCCCTCCGCCTGCACACGGCGGTGCCGGCCGAACCCCTGCCCCTGCACCACCGCACCGACGTCGACGGGGTGGAAGCCCTGGCCGGCGGCTACCTCGACGTCGACGACCTGGCCCGCCTGGAGGCGTTTCGCTACGACGCCGAGGACGGAGACGAGGGCGAGCGCGAAGCCGGGGGCGAGGACGAAGCGCCCGAGGAGCCGGCCGAGTTCTGGGAAGACACCGCCGAGCACATGCAGGCCGAGATCCTGCAGCGGCGCTGGCCCGCCCACCTGGGCATGGCGCGGGGCTACCGGGGCCTGTCTGGCCGGGCGAAGCTCATCCCCCGCCGGCAGGTGGCGGCCCTCGCCCCCCTGGCCCGGCAGCTCCAGGGCCAGAGCCTGGGGAGCGAGGAGCTGCGCGGGCTCTTCGAGGATCGGGGGGCCACCGGCGCGCGCGCCCTGGCCCTGTTCGGCGTGCCCGTCGCCGCCTCCCCCGACGGCACCCTGTTGCGCGCCCCGCAGCTGGTTCCCCCCTGCTTCGTCGCCCAGGACGCCCGCTTCATCGCCGACGCCCGGGAGCGGGTGGAGGCGATCTACGACCCCGGCTGGTGGCCCGAGCACGCCGCGGTGGTGCTGGAGGACCCGGCCCGCGTCGGCCTCGCCGGCGGGCGGGCGGAGCTGGAGTGCCAGGGGCTCGGAGCCCACGTGGTGGCCCAGGACCCGGCGATGATCGTCTTTCGCGACCGCCACCACCCGGGCTGGCGCGTGCGGGCCGGCGGCCAGAATCTGGAGACCTTTCCCGTCGACGTCGTGCACCTGGGCGTGATCGTGCCCCCCGGCGAGCACCGGCTGGAGCGCCGGTTCCAGCCTCCGGGCCTGCGCCGGGGCCTCGTCGCCGCCGCCCTGGGCTGGGCCCTCCTCCTGGCCCTCGCCGGGGGCTGGCCGCGCCGGATCCCGCGCCCACCGCCGTCAAGCGGCCGATCTCCGGTGCCGAATCGGCGTGGGGGGTAGAGTCTGTCCCCCATGCGCGTGCTGCTCATCCACGACGACGACGACGCCAGCGAGCCGCTGGTCCAGGCCGCCCTGCAGGCGCGCGGTCACGACGTCGTGGTCCTGGCCGATCCCAACCGCGCCCTGGGCCGCCTCAGCGAGGAGGCCTTCGACCTGGTCGCCCTGCGCTGGGGCCCCGAGGAGGGCGAGCAGCCCCACCTGGTCCAGTGGCTGCGGGCCCAGCCCGGGGGGGAGCGCGCCTGCCTGCTGCTGATCGTCGCCCGCGAGCACGCCGCCGCCGTCGCCGACTCCCTGCCCGACGGCCCCGTGGAGTTCCTGTTCGACCCCATCGACCCGGAGATCCTGCCCCTGCGCCTGCTGGCCCTGGAGCGGCTGGTGGACACCTGGTCCGTGGACACCCCCGCCCTGGACCCGGCCGCCGAGCAGCAGGCCTCCTTCCTGCTCGCGCACGCGCCCGTGGGCCTGGCGCTCCTGCGCTCGGGCGACGACCTCCTGTCGGATCCTGGACTCGCCCGGGTGGCCGGCTACGGACCCGCGGAGCTCCAGGAACTGGGCGTGCTGGAGGCCCGCCGGCTGCTGCACCCTGACGACCGCGCCAGCCTCCTCCTCCTGGCCCGCGGCGGCCTGGAGGGCCCCTCCACGACGGGCTGGAGCCGCTTCCGGCTGCTGCACAAGGACGGCCACGTGGTCTGGGTGGAGGCCACGTCCCGCGCGGTCACCACGCCCAGCGGGCCCGCCACGGTGCTCTGCTATCAGGACATCAGCGACCGCCTGCCCGACGCCGCGGCCCTGGAGACCAGCCGCCAGCGCCTGCGTTCGGTGCTCAACGCCCTGCCCGTCCTGGTGACTGCCACAGGCGTCACAGGCGACGTCGTGCTCTGGAACCGCGAGGCGGAGCGCATCTCCGGCCGCCGCGAAGACGAGATGATCGGCAACCCGCACGCCACTGAGCTCCTCTTTCCCGACGCGGAGTACCGGGAGGAGGTCGGCCGCGAGTGGGCTGGTCAGGGCCACCGCTTCACCGACTGGCCCGTCACGATCACGCGGCCCGACGGCGCCATCCGCCGGGTGCTGTGGTCGGCGGTGGGCAACCCGGGCGGCGCCGGCGACTACTCCAGCCTGCTGGTGGGCCTGGACGTCACCCGCCAGTACGCGCAGCAGGCCGCCCTGGAGGAGTCCGAGCAGCGCTACCGCACCCTGGTGGAGGCCGCCCCGGAGGCGGTGGTGGTGATGGACGCGGACACTGGTCTCTTCGTGGAGGGCAACGCCAACGCCGCTCGCCTCTTCGGCATCGACCGCGCCGAGCTCCCCGAGTTCGGCCCCGTGGACTTCAGCCCGGCCACCCAGGACGACGGCCGCCCCTCGGCCGAGGTCGCGCTCGCGTACATCGGCGAGGCCCTGGACGGAGGCATGCCGGTCTTCGACTGGACCCACCGGAACCGGCAGGGCCAGACCATCCCCTGCGAGCTGCGCCTGGTGCGCCTGCCCGCGGCGGGCCGCAATCTGGTGCGGGGCTCCATCACCGACATCCGCGAGCGACGCGCCGCGGAGGAGGCGGCGGCGAAGATGGAGGAGGCGCTGCAGCACGGGCAGAAGATGGAGGCGGTGGGGCGGCTGGCCGGCGGCGTGGCCCACGACTTCAACAACCTGCTCACGGGCATCCTGGCCTGCGCCGCGGAGCTGTCCTACGCCTCGGACCCGGCGGAGGTCCGCGAGGCCGCCTCCACCATCGAGCGGGCCGCCGATCGGGCGGCCGAGCTCACCAGCCAGCTCCTGGGCTTCGCGCGCCGCGGCAAGTACATGACCCGGGCCACGGCCATCGACGAGGTCCTGGGCGACGTGGTGCAGCTGCTGGCGCGCACGGTGGACAAGCGCATTCGACTGGAGCACCTGCCCGCCCCCGACGGCGCCACGGTGCAGGGTGACCCGGGCCAGCTGCAGCAGGTCTTCCTCAACCTGGCGCTCAACGCCTGCGACGCCATGGCCGGAGGCGGCACCCTCAGCATTCGCAGCGACCACGTGCTGCTCGATGAGGCCGAAGCGTCGGCCACCGCCGACGGCACCCCGGGCGACTGGCTGCGGGTCCAGGTGCGGGACACCGGGCACGGGATCCCCGACGAGATCCTGCCCCACCTCTTCGAGCCCTTCTTCACCACCAAGGGCGCGGGCGAGGGCACCGGCATGGGCCTGGCGATGGTCTACGGCATCGTGCGCAACCACAGCGGCTGGGTGGACGTCAGCAGCGGGCCCGACGGCAGCACCTTCACCGTCTGGCTCCCGTGGAGCGAGGAGCGGGCCGAGCGCCACATCGTCCCGGCCGCCGCGACCTCGGGCTCCCGCCCGCCCCTGGTGCGCGTGCTGGTCGTCGACGACGAGCCGGTGGTGCGCCGCACCCTGCGATCCCTCCTGGGCGGCCTGGGCTGGATCGTCACCACCTGCGAGGGCGGGGAGGAGGCGGTGGCCTGGTTCGCGGAGAACCACCGCGACGTCGACGTGGTGGTGGTCGACATGATCATGCCGGGCATGGACGGCCAGGAGTGCTTCCGGCAGCTCCGCGCCATCGACCCCGACGTGCGCGCCGTGCTCAGCACCGGCTACGGTCTGGACGGCGCGGTGCGGGCGATCCTGGCCGACGGCATGCGCGGCTTCGTGCAGAAGCCCTACCGCATCGCGCAGCTGACGTCGGCCATCGAGGACGCCTTGAAGGACGAGGAATGACCGCCCCCCTGCCCCAGGATCGCCTGGTCTTCGTCATCGGCGCGCCCCGCTCCGGCTCCACCCTGCTGACCCGCATGTTGGGGGCCCACTCCCGGCTGGTCGCCCGCCCGGAGCCCCACCTGCTCACCCCCCTGGCCCACCTGGGCCTCTACGACCGCGTGGACCGGGCGCCCTACGACGCCGTGCAGGCCTCCCAGGCGCTGCGCAGCTTCGTGGCCGACCTGCCCGGCGGGGAGGCGGAGTACCTGGAGGCCCTGCGCGCCTTCGTCGCCACCCTCTACGCCGGCCACCTGGGCGCGCAGCCCGACGCCCTCTTCGTGGACAAGACCCCCGCCTACGCCCTGATCCTCCCCTTCCTGGAGAAGCTCTTCCCGGCCGCGAAGTACGTCGTGCTCACCCGGAACCCCCTGGCGATTTGGGACTCCTACGCCGCCTCCTTCTTCGCCGGCGACTACGCGTCCGCCCAGGCCTTCAACCCGATCCTGGAGCGCTACGTGCCCGCCATCGCCGACTTCCTGCGGCGCCGCGCGGTCCCCCTGTTGCACGTGCGCTACGAGGACCTGGTCCAGGAGCCCGAGGCCCGCGTCGCGGAGCTCCACGCCTTCCTGGGCATCGAGCACCAGGGCGACACCGTGGAGTACGGCGACCACCCCCTGCAGGGCACCGGGCTGGGCGACCCCCTGGGCGTGCAGAAGAACAAGCGGCCCGTCACCGGCTCCCTGGACAAGTGGAAGGAAGGCGCCGCCGAGGGCGACAACGCTGCCTTCCTGCGCGCGCGGCTCGCCGCCCTGGATCCCGACGACCTGCACACCCTGGGCTACGACGCCGACGCCTTGCGGGCCGACCTGGACGGCGTGGGCCGTGGCCGACGCACCCCGCCGGGCTGGAGCCGCTACCTGCTGGAGCGCAAGGTCCTGCTCTCCCTGCGCCGGGACATCGATCGCCGCCCCCACGGCCGGCTGCTGCTCCGCCTGCGCGACCTCTGCGACGTCCTGCTCCGGGGCGGCGCCACCGGCGGCTGGGCGGCGTTCGAGGACGAGCGCTACGGGCGGGTCGACGCCCACCCACCCGACCTTTGATCGGCTCCCCCGTGACCCTGGACGCCCTCGCCTCCGAGCACAGCGCCGGCCACCTGCTGGTGGTGGACGACAACGCCCAGAACCGTCGGCTCCTGCAGCGGCGCATGAGCCGGAATGGCTACACGGTGGAGGCGGTGGACGGCGGCGAGGCGGCGCTGGCGAGGGTGGCGCAGGGCGGGATCGATCTGGTGCTGCTCGACGTGATGATGCCGGGCATGTCCGGCATCGAGGTCGTGCAGCGGCTGCGGCTGCACCACCGCCTGCACGAGCTCCCCGTGATCATGGTCACCGCCCTGGATCAGAGTCAGAACACCGTGGAGGCCCTGGAGCACGGCGCCAACGACTACGTCAGCAAGCCCGTGGACTACCCCGTGCTGCTCGCGCGGGTGGCCACCCAGCTCCGCGTCAAGCGATTGGGCGAGCTCAAGGACGAGTTCTTCCGCATGGCCACCCACGATCTGCGCAACCCGCTGACGAAGATCCTGGGCGGCGCGGACGGCTACGAC
>CALCXL010000376.1 GCA_937907595.1 uncultured Pseudomonadota bacterium | reverse complement strand
GATGCCTTGAAGCAGCCGGGTCCACCCTCCGGCCTGATGCGAAGGAGTCTCCATGCCCAACGCCGTGACCGAACAGAACGCCGCCACCCGCCCCGGCCAGCACACCCTCACCGGTGAGGCGAGGGTCGTCTTCACCCTGCTGGGCATGGTGTCCGACGTCGTCCTCGATCTGGACATGACCGTCAGCCGCGCCCGCGAGCTGTTCACCCTGGCCATGTACGACAAGGCCGAAGCCCGGTACCGCACGAGCACCCGGGTCTCGCTCGCCTTCGACACCGCGCTGCGCACCGTCAAGAAGATCAAGAAGCGCTACCGCGAGGGCGGCGTGCAGGAGTCCGATGGCCCACTGTTCAACCTGCGGCGCAAGGTCTACTTCCTCCTGCTCGAGCGGGAGATGGACCTGGACGAGATCGCCCGGGAGCTCCCGATCAACTACGAGGTCAACTACGCCCGCCTGTCGGTGGAGACCCTGCTGGAGCAGGGGCTGGTGGAGGAGTTGGACCGGGGCCGGGGCCGCATCAGCTACCGCGGCCTGGTGCCCGAGGGCTACGTGAACTTCTTCTGCGAGGACCAGGCCACGGCCCTGGAGGGCTTCGAGCGCTTCCTGGGGGCCATGCGCAAGGTGGTCGGTGCCCGGCTCCTGCGGGGCGACTCGTCGACGGCCCTGGCCCGCGGCTTCGTGGCCCGGGTGCGCCCCGAGGACCGCGAGGACCTCATCGACGATCTGCGCGCCGCGATGGTGCGCACGCTGATGGAGTACGAGATGCGCGCCGAAGGGCTCGAAGCCGACGAGGTCTCCGAGATGGAGATCCTGGTCGGCGCCGCTCCCGCCTGATGCGATGCCGCCGGGGTCGGGCCTCCCCAGGCCCGACCCCGGCGTGATGCTCGCTGTTAGACTCCTGAGGCATGTGGGGTTCCGCCCCCTTCCGGAGGTCCCCATGACGCCGCTCTGCCGGTCGTTGCTGAGCATCCTGCCCCTCGCCGCCGTGGCCCTCTCGGGTTGCGCAGTCCAGGACGCAGGCACCTTCTCCCGAACCGACGTGGCCGACGCCCAGGCCGATCGGCCGGACATGGTCTGGAGCGTGGTCGAGGGCGAGCCCGCCTTCGCCTGGGAAGCCGAACCCCGCGGCCTGATCGAGGCCCCGGCCGAGGTGGTGGCCTTCGTGGGGCACGACCTCTCCTTCGATGTGCTCGCCGTGGACCCCAGCCTGGGACGCATCGCCGCCGGCTCCCTGCCCGCCTCCGCCGTCTTCGATGACTACGATCTGGGCGGCTCCCTGCACTGGTCCCCCACCCTCGAAGACGTGGGCCAGCACGCCCTGGTCTTCCTGCTGATGGACGCGGCCGAGCCCGACCTGGTCCTGGCCCAGACCACGGTCTCCGTGCGGGTCATGCCCGTGAGCAAGCTGATCGAGTACGGCTTCTAGCCGTCGACTGGAACGCCGACGGACGCGGTCCCCGACGACTCCCGCTCCGCCCGCCCTCGCCACCCCGATCACCCGCTCGCTTCGCGCCTCGCGTCCTGCGATCCGTGCGATGATCGCCCCATGAGCGACGCCCCCTCCCAGCCGCCGTCCCCGCCCCGTGGCTCCCTGCGCGCCGACGGCGGTCGTGGGAGACGTCGCCTGGGCGAGATCCTCTGCGAGCGCGGGCTGATCGACGCCGACCAGTTGGCCTCCGCCCTGGCCGAGCAGGCCGGCATGGACCTGGTGGATCCCACGGCGGTGGCCATCGATCCGGCCCTGCTGGAGGGCTTCGACCTGGACCTCGCGCGGCGCCACTCGGTGCTGCCCCTCTCGATCGACGGTGCCGGGCGGATCACTCTGGCCCTGACCGACCCGTCCAACCGCGCGGGCCTGGAGGCAGCCGCGCGCTTCCTGGACGCGCCCGTGGACGCGGTGCTGTGCTCCGAGCCCGCCCTGGACGCCGCCCTGAGCGCGGCAGTCGAGCGCGCAGCTGCTCGCGCCGCCCGCCCCCCCGAGCCCCTCGTCGAGCCCGAGTTCGTGCTGCAGATCCCCGCCGATCCCCCGCCCATCGGCCCCCTGGCGGCGGCGATCTCCCGGGGGGGAGCAGGCTGGGAAGGCCTGCTGTCCGCGCTGGTCGCCCACCTCATCCAGCTCGGCGGGGACCGCATGCGCTTCAGCGACCGAGCCGGCGACGCCAGCGGCCAGGTGAGGGTCTCCGGTCAGTGGGTCTCGGTCCTGCAGCTTCATGGCGACGCGGCCGACGGGCTGGTCGACGGCCTCGGCTCCTGCCTGGAGCCCGACGATCAGGGCGCGCTGGAGCTGCGGTTGGGCGGCGCGGGGGAGGGTCGGTGGCTCGCTGGCTCGATCGCGCTGCGCGGGGGCGGCCGGCGGCTGGACCTCCGCCTGCGGGTCCCTGAGCCCGCGCGGGACCTGGCCGGACTCGGCTTCGACGAGGACGTCCAGCGACGCCTTCGCCAGTGGACTGCGTCCCGCGAGGGCCTGCTGCTGCTGGTGGGTCCCGCGGCGTCGGGCAAGAGCACCAGCCTGCGCGCCCTCGCCGGCGCCCTGGCCCGCTACCGGGACGTCGTCTTCCTGGGCGAGGGCCCGCCTCCCGAGGCCGAGGGCGTCCGCTTCGTCGACTCCGCGGGGGGCCTGGCCGCCCTGCAGGGAGCGCTGGACAGCCAGCCCCGGGTCCTGGTCGTGGACGACGCGTCCGATCCCGAGATCGCGCGGGCCGCCCTGACCGCGGCGCAGCGGCACTCCCTGGTCCTGGCCGGCCTCGAAGCCCACGACGCCCACGACGCCCTGCAGTCGCTGCGAGACCGCGGCCTGCCCGACGACCTGCTGGGCGACGCCGTGCTCGGCGCCATCGAGCACCACCTCCCCCGAGGGCTGTGTGCCTCCTGCCGGACCCAGGCTCCGCCCGACCTCGCTCCCCTGCGCAGCCTGGGGCTGCTGAGCACCAACCTCCCCGCGCAGGTTCCCCGGACCGGCCTCGGCTGCGCGGACTGCGGTGGCCGGGGCACGACCGAGGGGGTGCTGTTGGCCACCCGGGTCGACCTGGGCGGCGGGATCCCCTCCGGCTGCTCCCCGGCGGACCTCCGGGGGCTCGTCGATCGCGGTCGACCACGTCGGGCCCTCGACATCGGCCTGACGCTGGTGCTGGCGGGGCGGGTGGGGCTGGCGGAGTTGGCCCGGGTGCTGGCGGCGCCTCCGCCCCGGCCGATCGTCCGGGCCGAGGGGGGCGGCTGGTCGCCGGGCATGCCCGACGAGACGGTGGAGGACTGGTCGCCGGTGGACGATGGGGCGTCGTTGGATCAGCTGCTGGATCTGGATCCCGACCTCGACGGGGACGATCGCCACGTCATCCTGCTCTTCGATCCCAAGGACACGGCCTACCAGGGCCTGGCCGCCATCCTGCCCCACGACCAGTGCCGCATCGTGGCGGCGTCCCAGTGGTCCGAGGCCCTGCGGGTGGTCCGCAGCGAGCGACCGACCGCCGTCCTGTTGCTGGCGGCCGCGGATCCCGTCGCCACAAAGGGCCGCATCCGGGCCTTTCGGGACGACCTGACGTCCGCTTTCCTCCCGATCAGCGTGCTCGTGCCCCCGGGCACCCCACCGCAGGACCTGCTGGAGGCGGGAGCCGACCAGGTCCTGCCGGTCTCCGACGCGCAGAGCGTTCGCTCAGGGCTCCTGGCCCTCATCGAGCGGGTGTCCTGAGCCCGCGGGCGCCTCGTCGCCGCCTTCGGCCCCCTCCCCTTCGACCGCGGCCTCCGTCGACGTCACCGGCCGCACCCGCCGCGGACGCTCCTTCTGAAGCTGGAACAGCAGCCACCCCGGGCTGCGCGCCACCAGCGGCCGCTCGTCCTCCAGGGCCGTCATCAGGCCCGGATCGCTCCAGCTGGGGCTGGTCTCCGTGATCACCAGGTACTCGGCGCCAAGGTCCTCCAGCTGCAGCACGTCGCCGTAACTCACGGTGCTCCGGTGGAAGCCGCGGCGGTCGATGGCGTAGAGCAGGGTCTGGGGGTGCTCGTCCACCACCAGGACCGCGTGGTTGGCGGGCACGACGTAGGACAGGGCGAGGCCGGCGACCTCGATCCGGCTGTCCCGACGGAGGGCGTCTCGGGCGAAGGCCAGCCCCTGCCAGGCCGAGAGCGCGCCCAGCGCCAGCAGCAGGACCACCATCCCCGCAGCCGCAGCCCCGCCCTCACGCGCACGCGCGGCCGCCCACCGGGCCCCGGCCCCCGCTAGCACCGACGCGAAGGGGACGAGCATCAACTGGTAGTAGTTGTGGAGGCGGAACCCCTCGGCCAGGACCACCATCGTGCCCAAGCCGAGGCCCAGGCCGAGCACCCAAGGTCGGAGCCCCGCCTCGAGGCGCGCGGCCAGCACCCCCGCGCCGACCAGGACGGCGCCGAGGGGCGTGAGCGTGAGCGTGAGCAAGGTGCCGACCAGGGCCCGCCAGGTGCCAAGGTCCGCCCAGATCGCGGGCCCGCCCCACTTGTGAGCGCCGCTGCCCCAGAGGCCGAAGGTGGCACCGTCGACGCCCAGGTTGGCGTGAGCGTGCGCGTACCAGAGGGCGGGAAGCGTGAGCGTGAGCAGCGCCGTGGCCGCCGCCCGCAGCGACGCGCCCTTGCCCCCACGGCCCACCGCCAGGAGGAGGAGCAGCGGCGCCGCGAAGCCCAGCGTTCCCTTGGCGGCGACGGCCAGGCCACCCAGCAGACCGCCCCAAAGGGCTGCGCCCAGGCCCCCACCATCCCGGTCGCCGGCGGCGTCACAGCGCTCCAGGGACCAGAGCAGGAGCGCCACTGCTGACGCGTCGGGCTGCACCGTGCGACTGAACGCGATGGCCAGGGGGGAAAGCAGGTACAGAGCCAGGTAGGGCCAGGCAGGGCCCTCCAGACGGCGCCGCACCAGCCGCCACAAGGCCAGCGCGCCGAGCATCCAGGACAGCACGGACAGCGCGCGCGGCCAGGCCGGGTCGGTCGTGCCGGCGGCCCGCCACAGGCCGGCGGTGGCGGCGGCGTAGAGGGGGAGCTCCGACTCCACGGTGCCGGCGTCGGGCCCCGCCCAGTCGATGCGTGGTCGGAGGAGATCGACGCCATCGCGGTAGAAGTTGCGCGCGATGGACGAGGTGTCGGCCTGGCGGACGTGGTGGATGTCCGTGGGCGGCGAGCCGAGGCCGGGCAGGCGCAGCAACGCCGCCCCCACCAGGAGCAAGACCAGCAACAACGACGCCCCGGCTCGTCGGGGCGCAGGCACGGGATCGGACGGCATCGGGCCCCTCGGAGGCAGGGCGCACTCTAGCCTCGACTTTAGCCATCTAGCGAATGGGCCCCGATCTGCGCGCAGATG
>CALCXL010000375.1 GCA_937907595.1 uncultured Pseudomonadota bacterium | reverse complement strand
CTCAATGTTCTCGGCACCTTGTTGAAGCCCTGCTCCCTGGACCCGGTGACGGGCTGGTACCGCGACGGCTGCTGCAACACCGACGACAACGACATGGGCTCGCACACCGTCTGCGCGCAGGTCACCGACGCGTTCCTGGCTGCCCTGCTGGACTACGGCAACGACCTGGTCACCCCCGCGCCCCAGCACGGCTTCGCGGGGCTCAAGCCTGGGGACTGCTGGTGCGTCTGCGCGGGCAGCTGGCTGCAGGCCTACAAGGAGGGCCGTGCCTGCCCCGTGGACCTGGAGCGTACCCACGGCAAGGCCCTGCAGGTCGTGCCCCTGGAGGCGTTGATGGAGCACGCCTTCGGCGGCGCCGAGGCCTGATCGCGACGGGCAGCCCTCGCCCGTCCCTGAGTGATCCGACCGATGACCCCGGCCCGCCCGCCGGCGCGTTGACGCCTCGCCTCCTGGCTCTCGGGAACTTCCCCCGCCCGCCTGCGGTCCGACCCCCCGTGCCCTGAGCCAGGGCGCTGGGGGAGTCGCCAGGTCCTGCCCTCGGTCCGCCCTTCGGGTCGCTCCGGGTCCTCGACGCCCCCGCCTGTCCGCGCCCCATCCCGTGCCGGGATCGCCTCGCCGTCCGCCTCCTGGCGGGCGTGGGGTGGAGGTCGTGCATGCCCCGGAACCGAGCCCCCTCGAGCCCTCGCGGCTCCTCCCGCTCCCCCCTCGCCCGCGTCCTGCGCATCGGCGTCCTGCGGCGCGGCCGCATCGTGGAGGAGCGCATCCTGCGCCCCGGTCAGACCCTCTCTTTGGGTAGCCACCCGGACAACACCGTCGTCCTGCCGCCGGGTCCGGGGGTGGTGGAGCGCCTGCCGCTGCTGGCCGCGCGGCGGGGGCGCTACGAGTTGAGCTTCCGATCGGGCATGCACGGCAAGGTGGCCGACGCCGCGGGCGTGCAGACCCTGCGTGAGCTCAGCGAGGGCGGGCCGGCCCGAGCCCGCGGGGGCCGTTGGACCCTGCCCCTCCACGAGGGCCACCGGGGCAAGGTGCAGGTGGGCGAGCACGCGGTGCTCTTCCAGTTCGTGGCCCCGCCGCCCCGTCCGGCCTGGCCCCGCGGCGGGCGCTTCCACCGACCGACCTGGCAGGCGACGGACCTGCTCTTCCTGGCGGTCCTCGTCTTCTCCGGGCTGCTGCACACGGCGGCGCTGCTGTGGATCGAGAGCCAGCCCCCGCCGCGCAAGCTGACGATGCAGGACTTCCCCGAGCGCTTCGTGCGCCTTCCCCTGCCCGCCGATCCGGAGCCCACGCCCGCCCCGGAGCCCGAGCCGGACGACGCGCTCGCCGCGGACTCCGCCGCGCCCACGGTGCCGACGTCGGCCGATCCCGAGCCCGCCGCCGCCGATCCCAACCCCGAGCCCGACGCCGCCCCGGCGGTGGCCGAGACCGAAGCCGAGCGCATCGACCGCATCCAGCGGGAGGTGGGGCAGGCGGGGCTGTTGGTCCTGATCGGCGGGGCCGGGGAGAGCAGCAACCCCCTGGTGGTGGCCGATCTGCTGGTCGATCCCAACGGGCTGCGCGAGGACGTCGCCCAGGCCCTGGCGGGCTCCAGCGGGCTGCGCCTGGCCCGGCAGGACGACGAGCAGGGGCTGCGCGGGGGCGGGCGAGGCGACGGGGTGGCGGGGCAGGCGGGGGTCGGTCCCGCGCGGGGAGGGGAGGGGGAAGCGCAGCAGAAGGAGCGCACCCAGGTCGGCCGCGTGCGATCCGAGGCGCCCGAGATCCTGGCGGAGCCCGGCGAGGCGGCCGCTGTGTCACACACCTTGAAGCGCTACAACGGCCGGATCAAGGCCTGCTACGAGCGCGAGCTCAAGGGCGATCCCAGCCTGGCCGGAAAGGTGTCCGTGTCCTTCGTCATCGACGTCGCCGGCGACGTGGAGGCGGTCCGCATCGAGGAGAACTCCACCGGCAACGCCGAGCTGGCCGCCTGCATCAAGAAGACCGTCGGCCGTGTCCGCTTCGTGCCCCCGCCGGCCACCGAGGTGGAGGTGGCCGGCTACCCCTACCTGCTTTCGCCGGGGTAGGGGGGGGCAGCCGCGCCCCCTCACCCCCCGCAGCCCTCGGCCAGCAGGCGGGCGACCGTGGGGGCCAGGGCCTCGCCCAGAACCGCGTGTCCGCGCTGGCTGGGGTGGATGTGGTCGCGCACCAGGTCGTGGCCCACCCGGCCTCCGCCTGCCTCCCGGAGGGCGGCGCGCACGTCGACCAGCACGGCGTCGGTGCCCGCGGCGGCCCGCTCGGCGATGCGCTCCAGGCGGTCGTTGAAGCAGGAGCGGGGGTTCTCTGCGTCCTCGCCCGGCGGGCACAGCACCTGGTTCTGCCCCTGGTTGGCCACCACCACCGCCACGCCGCGCTCGCCGGCCTGCCCGATGGCTGCGCGCATGTTCCTCACCGCCTGATCCTCGGCCAGGGCCAGCAGGGCCTCCAGCCGGGCGCCCTCCAGGGGCGCGTCGTCCAGGAAGGCCTGCCCCGGTTCCGCGGACGGGACCCCGCTACGGGCCTCGCCCAGGGCCGATCGCAGCAGGGTGGCGATGCGGGAGCGCTCCAGCAGGGCCTGCAGGCCCACGGCGGCGGGGCTCACGTCGGCGAAGTCGGCCAGGAGCGTCAGGTGCTCCAGGTCGTTGTTGCCCAGGTACAGCACCAGCACGGACACGCCGTAGCGAAGCGCCTCCTCGGCGCCGGCTCGGACCTCGCTGCTGGTGGCGCCGCCCACGCCCAGGTTGATGACCTCCGCCCTCGTCCCCCCCGCTCCCAGCCGACGCTCCAAGACCGCGGGGAACGCGTCCTCCGCCAGGTAGTAGGATCCGTGCACCGACGATCCGCCCACCACCACCACCCGACACGCCGTGGGCTCCGCCGGGAACATCTGGTAGCGGCCGGCCGTGCCCGTGGTGCGCAGCCAGGGCTCGCCGTCGATGGACACCTCCTCCAGCACGTCGCCGGCCGGCTGCCAGGGGTCGCGGCCGTCGCCGGGCAGGTCCAGGGCGCCCAGCAGGAGCTCCACGGCGAAGAGCGCGGCCCCACCCAGCGTGAGAGCGGTGCCGCGGAAGAGCGCGCCGCGGTTCTGGGGACGGAGGCGGGCGGCCAGCAGGAGCGCGAGGGCCAGGGCCAGGGAGGCGGCGAGGCCCAGGGCGGCGGCGGGGAGGGGGACGCCCTCGTGGAATCGGGGGGGCCGCTCCCAGGACCGGTCGCTGGCGCCGATGCCCTCGGACCCGGGCCGCAGGGGGGCGTCCACGGACTGGCCCGACCGCGCCGCCCAGTCCTCCAGGCCGTCGAGCTTGGCCAGCGCCACGGTCCAGCGGGGATCACCGTCGGCCGCGCGTCCGGCGAGCGCCTCGGCCACTCCGGCGTGATCGCCCAGGGTCATGCGCGCGACGTCGGCGGCGAGGAGGGCGTCGTCGGGGGGAGCGTCCCGGACGAGCTCGGCCAGCAGCTCGGCCTGGAGGCCGGCGGCCAGGGTCCAGAAGCGGTTGCCCCGGTCGTGCTCCAGGGAGCGCAGCCCGGCTGCCTCATCGGCCAGCTGCTCGAGCCAGACGTCGATGGCGCGCGCGATGCCCGGCTCGGACAGGGAAGGGGCCCAGGTCGCGCAGTCGAAGCGGCCCCGGGACACCGGCTCCAGCCACTGCTGGCAGAGGTGGTGGCTGGCCCAACTCCGCAGCTCGGCGGGGGGGAAGGGCTCGAAGGGCGTCGGCGACCTGGCCGGGGTCCTGCTGCGCGATGGAGCGGGCCAGGCGCTCGTAGACGTCGGGGTCGTTGGCCAGCAGGCCGAGCTTGCTGCGCGCCATCGCCGCGACCGCTCGGGGGAGGAGCTCGGGGGCCTGCCAGCAGGCGAGCAGGCGGGCGCCGTCGATCTGCGCGGCCCGGGGCGCGTCGGCCTGGAGCAGGGCGTCGGCCAGCGCGGGATCGGGCGGCGCGTCGCAGAGGCGGCGGACCTGGTCGGCGCGCGCGGACGGCGCGAGGTCGCCCAGGAGCGGGGAGGGCGTCGCTGCGGCGTCCTTCAGTGTCGGGGCCGGCCCGCTCGGCTGCGCGTGGCCGATCGCGGCCAGGGCAAGCGAGGCGGCGCAGAGCAGGGAGGCGAAGGCGGGGCGCATGCCCGGCGAGTGTAGGAGGCAGGGGGAGCGGGCGCTGCCCCGGGACAGCGGGACGTCGGCGCCGGGCGCGTTGGTCGACCGTAGGACACAACTGTGTGACTCAGATGGCGACGCCTGGTGTGCCGCCCCCGGCCCTGCGCGTTGCCGGTCACCGCACGCGGCGATTGAGGCAGACTCACCCCGGGGGTTCCCATGCACCGTCGCTCCGTCCCGCTCCTGGCGCTCCTTCTGCTCTCGCTGGGGGTGCCCACGGCCGCCTCCGCCGCGCCGTCGGACCGCCCCCCCGCCGCCGATCCCCGGGCAGACAGCGGGTCCGTCCCGCCCGCGCTCACCCCCTCCATCGACCCGCTGCTGCTCTTCGATCCCCCCGAGGGCCTGCCCGGCGCGCCCTCCTTCGCCGGCGACCCCCTGCTGCGGGCCGTGCTCCGCGCCCCCGGCCTGGACGCGCTCGGTCGTCGTCGGCTGGAGGCGATGGGGCTGGGCTTTCGGCGGACGGCGTCGGGTCGGCGGGTCCAGGTGGGCGATCAGTGGCTGGTTGAGGGGCGTCGCGAGGACCTGCGTCGGGCCGCGGAGGAGGGCTGGCCCCTGCGCGTCGGGCGGCCCATGGACCCGCGCATGGCCCCCACCCGGGTGACGGGGCCGGAGATCGGGCTGGAGGCGCTCACCGCCGCCGGCGCGCCCCCCACCGCCCTCACCGGCGAGGGCACAGCGATCCTGGACATCGACTCGGACGTCGATCCCCTGCACCCCCACCTCTTCCACGCGGACGGAGGCGCCTTCCCCTGGCTCGACGTCAACGGCAACGGCCGCCTGGATCTGAACATCGACGGGGTCGACCGGGACGGCGACGGGGACATCGCATCCGACGAGATCCTTCGCCTGCTGGAGTCCTGGTACTGGGAGTACGACTACGAGCAGGACGAGCTGACCTACACGGGGCAGGACCGCGGGCTGACCGCCAACGCGGACTACCTCTGGCTGGACCTGGACGGCGACGGGGAGCGCGGCGTGGGGGGCGCGGCCGGCTTCACCGAGGACGATCCGGGCTACGGAGAGCCGATCTTCGTGCTCGACGACGTGGACGGCGACGGCCTGGGCGATCCTGCCGAGCGCCTGCTGATGCTGGGCACCTCCCGGATCCGGGCGGTCTTCGCGCACGACGCCGTCTGGCGGCGGGGGGAGGGCCTGGTCGACTACCCCGTGGACCCTGAAGGCGCCGTGCACGGGACGGGGGTGCTCGGCATCCTGTCCGGCGGCCCCTCCCGGCAGACCTTCCGCTACCCGGGGCTGCTGCCCGACGTCGACCTGCTCCTCTTCGCCTACCGGACCCTCACCGACGCCGACATGCTGACCGCCCTGGCCGAGGCCGAGGACGAGGAGGTCGACGTCGTCCTGCACGAGTACGCCTGGTGGCAGCGCAACGCCATGGACGGCAGCGACCCCGTGGCCCGGGCCATCGACGAGCAGGCGGCCGGCGACTTCGTGCACGTCTGCCCGGCCGGCAACCTGGGCGGCACGGGCAAGCACGCGGTGCTGCCCATGGTGGACGGGGCCGTGGAGTTCGGCCTGCAGGTCCCCGAGTCGGGGGCCGGCGGCAACTTCAACCAGGTCCTGCTGGAGCTGCACGTCGAGGACCACCGCTTCCTGTCCTGCACCTTGCAGCCCGCCACCGGCGGCCCGCGCGCGCTGTCCTTCCTGGGCAACGGCGATCCCCTGGACAGCGGGGAGGCCCTGTGGAGCTCGGTGCAGCGCACCGACTCGGGGATCTGGCAGCACCACCTGCAGGCCTGGCACGCCGCCGACCCCACCCGGACCCTGGAGCCGGGGCCGTGGACCGTTCGCTGCGAGGGCGCCTTCAGCGGCGACGTGCACGCCTACGCGGCGGACAACGTCACGAGCTGGAGCCGCGGCGTGGTGCTGGAGGACGAGACCGACTCCTCCACGCTGTGCTGGCCGGCGGTGGCGGACGGATGCATCGCCGTGGGGGCGTCGGCGGGTCGCATCCCCTACTACCAGGCCGACGTGCCCGGGCAGCTCAAGGATTACTCGTCGCGGGGTCCCCGGATCTTCAGCGAGCGCACCATCGACATCGTCGCGCCCACCGACGCCTTCGCCCCGAAGCCCCGCGACGAGCAGAACTGGTGGGACGCCGGGCCCAGCGAATACCAGATGTTCGGCGGCACCAGCGGCGCGGGCCCCCACGTCGCGGCGGTGGCCGCCCAACTCAAGCAGGCGGAGCCGCTGGCCACGGGCCTGGAGGTTCGGGAC
>CALCXL010000374.1 GCA_937907595.1 uncultured Pseudomonadota bacterium | reverse complement strand
GGCCGTGGGTACTCGGTGCCAGTTTACGGAATCAGGGTTTATGCGACCTATCCCCTGCTCAAGGGCGTGGGCGAGCGCCTGGACGACGGTCGGGACGTGGGCCGCTACATCCACGGCGCGTTCGGCTCGGGCAAGTCCAACCTGATGGCGGTGCTCGGCAAGATGCTGGAGCGGGACGAGCAGGTCTACGACCTGGGACACGCCCGCCTGCGTGAGCTCCGCGCGTCCCACCCCTGGCTGGACCGGCACAAGACGCTGGTCGTGCGCATCAACATGATGGATCAGCGCTCCCTGGTGCGGGCGCTGTTCGAGGGCTACGGGCGGGCGCTGCCCCCCGGGGTCACGCCCCCGTCCTTCACCGACGAGGAGCGAGTCTTCGGCTTGATCGACAAGGATGCGCCGCGCTACGGCGGTATGGCGCAGCTCCTGGAGCAGGCGGCCGCCTCCCAGGCCTTCGGGGACATTCCGGAGATGCCGCGCGGCATGCCGGGCCCCCTCTTCGTCGAGTACTACGACACGCTGCGAAAGGGCGACGCCGACAAGCGCCTGGCCCTGGCCTCCGCGCTGCTCAACTGGCGCAACCACGGCGAGGACCCGGTGCGCGCCGACGACCTGTGGCTGGACGCAAAGGCCGGCCTGGACCGCATCGCCCGGCACGCCCAGGAGCAGGGCTACACGGCCATCACCTGGATGGTGGACGAGCTGGTGATCTGGATCCGCGGCAAGAACCGCGCGGACTACGTGACCCAGCTCAACCACCTGTCGGCGATGGTCGACCACGACGCGGCGCGGGTCCTGCCCTTCTTCGTCGCCGTGGCGGTGCAGATGGACGTCGCCCGGACCTGCCCGGAGGACCTCAGCGAGAAGGACTTCCAGGAGCAGTTCGGCTTCATCCGCGACCGCTTCCAGCCCCAGCTCAACCTGGAGGAGCAGGACCTCTACGAGGTGGCGGCCGAGCGCGTCCTGGCGCGGAAGGACGATCTCACCCCGGCGGAGCGACAGGCCTTCGAGCAGGCGATCGACCGGGCCTTCGCCAAGAACAAGGACGCGATCCGCGATCTCTCGGGCGGGCTGGCCCCCGAGCTGGTGCGGCGCCTCTACCCCTTCAACCCCGCGCTCCTGCGCATCCTCGTAGACGTCACCCAGGCGCTGTCGCGCAACCGCACCTCCATCGCCGCCCTCTATCGGCTGCTGGCGCGGCATGCGGACATGAAGGTAGGCGAGTTCGTGCCCGTGGGGGCGCTGTGGGACTTCGTCTTTGAGACGGAGAACGTGGCCTACGTCAAGCAGAACACCGCCAGCGTGCTCTGCCAGCGGATGGCGGACACCCACGAGACCTGGGTGCGGCTGGAGGGGAAGCTCGACGCCGTGGCCCTGGAGTGCGGCGCGCAGCCCAATGAGCTGCGGCAGCTTGTGCGCACGGCCCTGCTCTGCCAGCTCTCGGACCGTCCCTACTTCCCGGACGGGCGCTCCCTGGGCGAGCGGGTGACCGCGTCCATGCTGCTGCGCCTGAACCAGACGGACGTCGCCGCGATCACGGAGCGCACCGGGATCAGCAAGGTCGCCAAGCTGTTCCGGCGGCTCAACGCGGTGGCGCCCCACGTGGACGTCTCCGGCGATCCGGCGGACCCGGTGCTGACGGTCAAGATCGAGAAGCTGGACATCGAGCGGGTGCTGGTCGCGGCGCGGGCGGAGGTGGGGCCGGCGGAGCGCTTCGCGTACATCCGCAAGCTGCTGATGGAGCAGCTCGGACTCAACCTGGGCACCAGCAACGACGGGCCGGTGGACCTGCTGTGGCGGGGCACGAAGCGGCGGGGGCGCGTGCGCCTCGACAACGTGCGGACCCTCGGATACTCGGCCAGCCACAACGACTTCGACCCGGGCTCCGAGCAGTTCCTGGTCCTCGTGGACTACCCCTACGACGAGGCCGGCAAGACGCGCGAGGACGACCTGGACAACGCGCGGCAGGCCCGCAGCCGGGGCGGGCCGAAGTGGACGCTGGCGTGGCTGCCCGCCCACCTGGCCCCGTCGGAGATGGAGTCGCTCACCAACGCCGCGGCCATCGACCTAGTCCGCAAGGAGCCCCGCCGCTTCTTCGAGAACCACAGCCCCCGCGAGGCCGACGCCGCCGCCCGGGCCCTGGAGGCCTACCAGGCCACGCGCCGCGCCGATCTGGAGGAGGCCGTGCGCCGCCTCTACTTCGACGAGGGCGTCGTGCACGGCCTGCACGCCCGGTTGGAGGGCATCGACTCCACCGGGGTCGACCGCAGCCGCGCCGTGGAGGTGCTGGGCAAGCTCGTGCTCGACAACCGGTTCCCCACCCACCCGCCGTTCACGCGTCGGGTCGGCGTGGCGGAGCTCGCCCTGGTCTCCGACTGGGTGGTGCGGGCGGCGAAGACCGGCCAGACGGTGGACCTGAAGAGCGCAGACATGACGCTGGTGGACGCCGTCGTGGTGCCCCTGGAGGTCG
>CALCXL010000373.1 GCA_937907595.1 uncultured Pseudomonadota bacterium | reverse complement strand
ACCGCTTCGACCGCATCGTCGACCTGTGGCGGCAGCGTCCGAGCGTGGGTGACCTGGACTGGAGCCTGCGCATCCGGGGCCGGGACGGGGAGGCCCTGCTCTCCATGTCGGCGGTGGCCGAGGAGGTGGCCTGCCTGGGCTACGGCAACCCCGACGGCGCCCTGCGCCTCTGCCTCAACAGCAAGCTGGCGGAGGTGCGCCTCCGCGTGAACCCCCGCGACGACGACGGCTTCGAGTGCCACAGCCCCCACGGCGGCGCCCTCGAGGTCCTGCGCCACGACGCGGATGCGCGCTGGCCGGAGGTGGTGTGATGGCTTTGACCTTCGACGAGACGATGCGCGGCACCCTGCTGGACGGGGACGGCCAGCCCCACCTGCTGGAGTTCACGGTGGCGGTGGAGGCCCACGACGGCCGACGCTTCCTCCGGAACGGCGACGCCCGGTTGAGCGGCGTGATCACCGTGGAGCCGTGGGCCCGGGACTGCGTGCTGGACGGCCGCTTCCGCCTGAGCCCGCGCGGCATGGACTACGCCTTCGCCTTCGACGGAGTGGACGGCCAGCCCTGGTCGTTTGTGGGACGCAAGGATCTGGAGTGGACCCGCCCCCTGGCCACGGCGACGGCCCTGGCCTCCACGCTGCGGCGCGGGGACGACGTCGTGGCCACCGGCACCGTGCGCTTCGACCTCAACGACCTGCCGGCCCTGGCCGCGTCCTGGCGCGCGGGATCGTCCCGCCGGACCGTGGACCTCGATCGCCCCCTGGCGGGCGTGCCCAACCCCAGCTCCCTGAGCCCGGATCAAGTCGCCACCCTGGCCGCCTGGGCCGACGTCGTGATCGTGGCCGGCGAGCACGTAGAAGCCGCCGACGAGCAGACCGTGACCGAGGCCCTGGCGGTGCTGGCCGGCTTCCCGTCCCACGTCCAGGCCGGTTACCGCCTCGCCCTGGGGGCCCTGGACGCTGCCGCCCGCCTGCGCACGGGCCGCCGCTTCTCCTCCCTCTCCCTGAAGCGCCGCCGCGCCGTCTTCGACTCCCTGGAGAGCCTGGGCGCCGCGGCCACGGGCTTGAAGCTGCTGCTGGGCATGCCGATCAAGACCGCGCAGTTCAACCGCCCGGCCTACCTGCGGGGCATCGGCGCGCCGACCTACGCCAACCCGGTGCGGGAGCCCGAGCCGCGCTGGATGGACAACGTGCTCACCCCCGACGACCTGGAACCGATCACGGAGATCGAGGCCGACGTCGTCGTCATCGGCACCGGCGCGGGCGGCGGGGTCATGGCGGCCGAGCTGGCCGAGCAGGGCCTGGGCGTCGCGGTGCTGGAGGCCGGGATGTTTCGCGGACGCAAGCACTTCGCGGGATCACCCCACGAGCGCCTGCAGCGCTTCTACACCGACGCCGGCATGACCTTCTCGGTGGGCAACACCCTGGTCTCCATCCCCACGGGCCGCATGGTGGGGGGCTCCACCGCCATCAACAGCGGGACCTGCTTTCGCACCCCCGACGGGGTCTTCGCCGAGTGGCGGGCGCGCGGCTTCCCCGCCGAGTTCGACGGCCAGGGCTTCGACGGCTGGTTCCGCCGGGTCGAGGAGGAGCTGGGCGTCGAGCCCGCCGAGCGCGCCCACCTGGGCCGCATCGCCGACGTCGTCGCCGCCGGGGCCGACGCGATGGGCGCCGAGCACCACCCGCTCCCCCGCAACGCGCCCGGCTGCGACGGCCAGGGGGTCTGCCCCGTGGGCTGCCCGACGGACGCCAAGCGCTCCACCAACGTCTCCTACGTGCCCCGGGCCCTGCGCGCCGGCGCCACGCTCTTCACCGGCATGCCGGTCAGCCGGCTGCACCGCCGCGGCCGCAACGTGGTGGCGGTGGAGGCGCGATCCCAGAGCGCCAGCGGCGAGTCCCGGCGCCTGCGCATCAGGGCCCGCGCCGTGGTCGTGGCCTGCGGGACCTTCCAGTCCCCGCTGCTCCTGCAGGGCAACGGGATCCGGCTGCCGCAGCTGGGCCGGAACCTGTCCATGCACCCCGCGGTGGGCATGTTCGCCCGCACCCCCCAGCGCCTGGAGCCCTGGAACGCCATCCCCCAGAGCTACGGGGTGACCGGCCTGGTGGACCCGAGCCTGCGCTTCGAGGGCTTCTACGTGCCGCCGCAGATGGTGGGCGGCTTGATGCCGGCCGACGGGGCCGAGCTCACGCGCTGGATGGACGCCGCCGCCCACGTCGGCCAGTACGGCTTCATGGTGCGGGACCGCAACGTCGGCCGGGTGCTGCGGGGCCCGGGCGGGGCGCCGATCGTCCACTACTCAGTCACCCCCGACGTGGTCGACCTGGTGGCGCGCGGCTCGGCGACGCTCTGCGAGCTCCTGCTGCGGGGCGGGGCGGAGGAGGTGCTGACGGGCCTGGGCGGGGTGCCTCTGGTGCGGACCCTGGACGAGGCGCGCTCCCTGGCTCACCGGATCCGCAGCCCCTCGCAGCTGCGCCTGGCCGCCTTCCACCCCCTGGGCACCTGCCGCATGGGCGCCACCGGGGAGGACAGCGTGGTCGACTTCGATCACCGGGTCTGGGGCACGGAGAACCTGTACGTGGTCGACGGGAGCTCGGTCCCCTCGTCCCTGGGCGTGAACCCCCAGGTCACGATCATGGCGATGGCCACGCGCGCGGCCGACCGGCTGGGGGCGAGCCTGCGGTAGTGCGCGACCCCCTCGACGGCCTGCCTCGCTACCCCTGGGTGGGGAAGGGGATGAGCGACTTCGTCACCCGGGCCAGGGCCACCAGCACGCCGTCGATGCGGGCCTCGGCGTCCACGAAGAGCAGGCGCTTGCCCGTCTTCTGGACCTGCGCGCTCAGCTCGAGCACCGCGCCGGGCGGGCTGGCCCGCAGGACGGAGACGTGCAGGTCGTGGGTGGCGGCGTTGGTGTTGGAGGGCACCGCCGTCACCGCGGCGCAGAACGCGGTGATGTCCAGCACCGCGTAGAGCACGCCCCCGTGCAGGACCCCGCCGGCGTTGAGGACGTCGGGCCCCACCGCGACGCGGGCTCGCGCGGTCCCGTCGCGGGCGTCGATCAACTCGAAGCCCAGCCGCTGGTGCAGGGGAAAGCCCTCCATGCGCGCCAGCAGGCGCTCCTGCTCGTCTCGGGGCATGACGTCGACCATGGGGCTCCTCGGATCCGGCGCGGGAGGGGCCGCGCCTGGCGCAGGGTAATCCGATGGGGTCGGGGACGCGACGGGGCGCGGAATCTGCTCTGCTGCGCGTGTGCGCGACCGCCGCGAGACCTGGACCCCGCCGCCGCCGGAGCCCTCCGTTCCCGAGGGGCGCGGGGCGATGGGCGGCAGCCGGCTGTTCGAGCAGCCCCGGCACCGCCACGAGGTCGATCGCTTCCTCGCCTTCGCCCAGCCGCCGGGGCCCCTGGCGGTGGAGATCGGCTTCGACTTCGGTCACCGGCTCTTCGACCACGCGCAGCGCTGGCCGGGCACCCGGTGGCTGGGTCTGGAGGTCCGCAAGCGGCAGGTGGAGGCCCTGGCGGCCCGCGCTCCCAGCAACCTGCTGCCCTGGCGCGCCGACGCTCGCACCGTCTTCGCGCAGCTGATGCCCGCCGGCCGCCTCAGCCGCGTCGACATCCTGTTCCCCACCCCGTGGTGGCACGACGGAAAGCGCGCCCGCCGCCTGCTCCTGACCGCCGACTTCGTGGCCGATCTGGCCCGCTCGCTGGCCCCGGGGGGCTGCGTGCACGTCGCCACGGACGTGGGGCCCTACTTCGAGCACGTCGAGGGGCTGTTCGCCCGCTGGCAGCCCTGCGATCCCCCTCCGGTCGGCGAGGCCCGATCCCGGCGGGAGCGGGTCTGTGCCCGGGACGGCCTGCCGGTCTGGCAGGGCACCTGGCGGCGCGCCGAGGGCGGCTGAACGGCGAGAATCACGCGCCTGTGGAGCCTGCGTCAGGAGGGTCGACGTGCTGCACTCACGAAGCACTCACGCAGGACTCACGCAGGACTCGCGCAGGACTCGCGCAGGACTCGCGCAGGACTCACGCCCCGCCCGTCGCCTTGCCGTCCACCATCGCCGCGATGCCTTCGAAGGCCGGGCTCTTCTCCCGCCGCAGGACGATGAGCGCCGCGTTGGTGCCCGCGCGCACGGCCACCGGCACGCCCCCGCCCAGCTCCGCCCACTGCCCGGCCAGCAGCAGGTTCTTCACCGGCGTCTGGTAGTGGGCGACCTTGTTGCGGAAGTTGGCCCGGCTGGGGCGCGCGGCCATGATCGACCCGTCGCGGTTGCCGGTGTAGCGCCAGTGGGTCACCGGGGTGGCGACGTCCAGGACCTCGATGTGCTCGCGCAGGGTCGGGCTGATCGCGGCCACCACCCGGTCGATGAGCACGTCGGCGTACTCCTTCTTCAGCGCCTTGTAGTCCGACCCGCGCTGGTAGCCCTCGCCGGTCTTCCAGCCATCGGCCCAGGCGATGTTGGCCATCGTGAGGATCGTGATCGTGCCCTTGCCCGGCGGGGCCAGGGTCGGATCGCGCAGGGAGGGGGCGATCACGCTGATGGCGGCCTTGTGGGGGTCGGTGTCGACCTGCTCGCCGCGGGGCACGTCGTCCCGGGTGAGCTGCACGAGCTCCTCCCCGAAGCCGATGTCCTCCGGCGGCACGTCCAGCCCCAGGGAGACGGTCACCGACGACTCGTAGAGCTCCGCCTCCGCCACCTTCTTGATCAGCGCCGGCGGCACCGCGCCGGGGGGCAGCATGCGCTCGTACAGCGCCTCCAGATCCCCGGCGGCCAGCACGTACTTAGCCCTCACCTCCTGCTCGGCGCCCTTCTTGCCCCGCTGCGTCACCACGCCCACGGCCCGTCCGTCCTCCACCAGCACCCGGGTCACGCCGTGGCGCATGAGCACCGTGCCGCCGTCGGCCTCGATGCAGCGGACCAGGAAGCGGGGGAACTCCCGGCTGCCGCCAGCGGGCGGGATCTGGAAGTCGCCGGTGTAGGCCCAGCCGATGGGCGTCAGGCAGGACAGCAGCCGCTCCTCGGACGCGAACATGCGAAGCAGCGCCGGGGCGGGGAAGAGCTTGGCGAAGGCGTCCTCGGTGGACCACCGCACGTACTTCAGGAAGGGCAACGTCACCTTGCCCATGGCCATGCCCGCCGAGGCCCGCTCCAGCAGCCCGCGGGTCTCCGACGATCGCAGGTGGTCGGTCATGTCCACGAAGACCTGGCCGATGATCTTCGCCGCCGCGAAGAAGTCGGTGATCCCCTGGCGCTGCTCGGGGTGGTCCGCGATCAGCTGATCCCGCAGCACATCGGGCCGGTCCGTGAGCAGGTAGTTGAAGCTGTCGCCCTGGTAGCGCCGGATGATCCGCAGGGGAGGGGTCTCCGGCGCGTCGGGGCCCAGGAAGTCGAGCACGCGGCGCACGCTGCCGTCGGGGCCGCAGGCGTTGAGCCAGTGGATCGCGCTGTCGAAGACGAACTTCCCGCGCTCGAAGCCGGCCAGGTAGCCGCCGGGGCGGGTGTCCCGCTCAAGCACGCAGACCCGCTGTCCGGCCCGAGCGAGCAGCGCCGCGGCGGTCAGGCCGCCCATGCCGGCGCCGATCACGACGACGTCCACCGTCTCGGGCGTGGTGCGATCCTCAGCGTTCATGCGGCGGGAGGGTACATTCTCTGACCGCGGACCGCGATCGCTGGCTCCGTCCGGCCCGGGAGGTCCCCCGGATCAGAGCACGTCGAAGTCGGCCGCCAGCTGCCGCACCAGCGCCACCGACGAGACGAGCTCCCCCCGGGCGATGGCGTGCACCCGCTCCTGACAGGCGGCGTTGACGGGCGTGGAGATCCCGTGACGAGCCCCCCGCAGCACGATCTCCCCGTTGAGGAAGTCGACGGCCGGCTCCCGCCCGCGCTCGATGGCGCTGAGCATCGAGGAACGCAAGCGCCGGTACTTGGCCCCCACCACCAGGAGCAGGCCGTGCTTCGCGGACAGGCTGAGGCGCGCGCGGCCGCCCCGCTCCTGGGACGTCAGCGCCATCCAGTCCAGGTCCAGGGTCCCGGACACGGGCTCCAGGCGAACGCCCTCGGCGTGGGCGACGGCCACCACCTCGGTCATGATCTCCAGGGCCAGCCGCCGCACGAAGCGGTGCCGCATCAGGGGCCCCAGGCGATCCCCGCCCAGGGTGCCCAGGCTGCTGATGGCGCAGTTGATAGCCAGCTTGCTCCAGCGCGCGCCGGCCAGGTTGCTGGACACGGTCACCGGCCCCAGGGCCTCCAGCACCGCGGCGAGGTCGTGCAGCCGCGGGTCCTCCACGCCGTCCATGCGCCCCAGGGCGAAGCCGCCGCGGCTGGTCCGCTCGAACACCCCGGGCTCGGGCATCGACGCCCCCCAGGCCACCACCCCGCCCACCACCCGCTCGGGCCCCGCGATGGCGGCCACCCGGTCCTCGCACAGCCCGTTCTGCAGGACCACCAGGGCGCCACGCTCGGCCAGCCAGGGCAGGGCCTCGCGGGCCGCAGCCTCGACGTGGGGCGGTTGGGTGGCCAGGAGGATCCAGTCGAAGGGCTGGGTGCGCGCGTCCAGGGTCCTGCGCGCGCGCCCGGGCACGGCGCGCTCCCCGTCCACCCCGCGCACCAGGAAGCCGCGATCGTTGATGCTCTGCACGACGTCGGCGTTGCGGGTCAGCGCGACCACCTCCGCCACGCCGTCCGAGGGGTGCTCCACCAGCCGCGACGCCAGCGTGCCGCCGATGCCCCCCACCCCGACCACCAGGATCCGGCTGCCCACCGCGGCTACCAGTCGGCCCGGATCCCCGCCCACGGCATCACCGAGGGCAGGAAGTCCAGGTCGCGACAGGTGGGCAGGGCCGCGTTGGGGGAGGCGGCCTGGCAGTCCTCGATGGAGCCGCCGCCCGCCGCCATCGCGGCCACCTCCACGTAGCCCCGGATGCGGATCGCCCGCAGCATGTGCGTGCCCTCCACGCGCAGCGACACCCGGTGCAGATCGGGGCGACGTCGGTCGTCCAGGGAGGCGACCCCCCACAGCGCCGTGCGCCCGTCGTCCAGCATGTGGCGATCCAGGGAGCCGATGGCCCAGCCGGTTCGGAACAGGTAGTCGGCGCCGATCAGGAGCCCGCGCCGCCGGCCCAACTCCAGGTCCGCGCCCAGGTGCACGAAGTGCCGCCGATCGCCCCCGGCCGCGCTCTCGATGGGCATGGTCGTCGCCAAGGGGTTGCTGCGCACGCTGCGGGACAGCCCGTAGGCCAGGGAGCCGTGCGCCCGTCCCCGCCGCGCCTGCACGGACAGCTCCAGGCCCGACGCCTCCCCGTAGCCGGCGTTCGACCAGGTGCCCGTCCGGGGGGCGTCGGGACCGTCGGGGAACACCACCAGGTGGTCGAAGGCCTTGTGCCAGCCCTCGACCCGGGCCACGAGGCCGGGGAGGATCTGCTGATCCACCGACGCGGTCAGGTGGAAGGCGCGCTCGGGCAGCAGGTCGGCGTCGCCGTAGACCGGGTCCAGCACCAGGGGGTCCATGCGCTGCTGGTGCATGAGGGCGAAGGAGCCCGCGATGGTGGTGCCCGTGGGAAGCGGCAAACTCAGGGCCAGGCGAGGGGAGGCGTGCGGGGTGCGCGACCG
>CALCXL010000372.1 GCA_937907595.1 uncultured Pseudomonadota bacterium | reverse complement strand
CTTCGCCGCCTCGCTCGTTCGCGACAGGAAACGAAGGCCGAAACCACCGCAGCATGGAGAGCAGAAAGCCTCATCCGTCGATGCTCTCCACGTTGGCCCGCGGCAGCATCGCCGACTCCCCGTCGAACTCGACCTCCAGCACCCGCACGGTCGTCCCGCTGGGCAGCTGCAAGGGGTCCACGGGCAGGGACTTCACGGTGCCGATGCGCCCGAACCAGGGCGCCCGGATCCCGCGGATGAGGTCGCCGATGGCGATGCCCTGGGGCTCCGGCTCCTCCCAGCGCTCGTCGGGCACGGCGTGGTCGTCGTGGGTGACGACCACCTCCGGGCGGATGACGCCGGCCCGGATCTGGGTGGCGCCGTTGACGCTCGCCCGCCGTCCCTCCAGGGACTTCAGCAGCTTGAAGGTGGCCGGGGCCATGTCGATGCGGCCGAAGCCCTCGGTCACCACCAGCGTGGTGCCCAGGTCCTCGCCGCCGGTGATCGCCACCCCGACCTCGTAGCCCAGCAGCTCCTTGATCTCGTCGTAGTCGAAGCCGCCCACGATCAGCGCCGCCGCCTTCACCTCCACGGCGCGGCGCAGGGCGTCGATGCCGGCGTAGCAGCCGCCCACGACGACCTTGCCGGCGTGCTCGGGGAGCAGGTGCTCGGGCAGGAGCTCGGTGCTGGCGCTGTCCACCGCCACGGCGATGTCGCCGCGCACCTCCCCGCCCAGCCCGAAGATGCCCTGGATCAGCGCCGCGGCGGTCTGCACCACGCAGCCTTCGCCCTCGTGCACCTCCACGACCTTGCCGTTGACGTAGGCCTCCACCTCCACCGGGATGGGGTGGGCCTGGTAGATGACCATGCCGGTCACCCCGGAGATCGACTCGATCGTGCCTCCGACGACGGCCGCCACCTCCGACTTGAAGAAGCCCCAGAGCCCCGGCGTCTTCGCCACGAGCTCGCCCTCCGTCACGCTGTCGCCCACCTCCTTGAGCATGAACTCCTTGAGGCGGGCGGCGTCCACGCCCAGCTGGTTGGCCACGTTGACGGGGTAGACCTTGCCCGGCAGGTCCGTGCGCGCGACCACCTGCTCGGCCGTCACCGTGTCTCCCACCTGCACCGCCACCTCGCCCTTGAGGGGCAGACGCCGGTCCTTGAGCACGATGTGATCGGGGGTGACGGTCAGCCCCGGCGTGAAGATGGCGCCCATCAGGCCACGCCCTCGGGGTACTCGCCCAGCGCGCCGGCCCAGCGCTGGACTGAGGGCACGCGCTCCACGCCCTCGGGCACCACGATGGGCCGCCCGCGGGTGTCCAGGCAGATGCCCACCACGCCGCCCTTGGCCTTCGCCCGGTGCGCCTTGCCCGGGCCCGAACCCACGTCGACGCCGCCCTGCAGGGGGGTGATCGTCACGTCGAAGACGTCTTCGCGCGACGCCTCAAGCAGGTGCAGCTCGCCGAAGCCCAGGCTGCGGTCGATGGTCTCGCCCTTGAGGGTGCCCTGGACTCGCATGATCGGCTTGGCGGGCAGCGCCTCCCCCGACGCGGAGATGCAGGAGCCCAGGAAGATGAGGCAGTCGCGCTCGAACACCTCCGTCGCCGCCACCTCGTCCACCGTCGAGAGCACGCCCAGGTGCGGCATCATGAAGATGCTGTCCACGGCCAGCTCCGTGACGCCCTCGGGCTGGAAGCTGTCGATCATCATCCGCATGGACTGCACCCGCCGCGGGGCGTGGGAGAGCACCCCGCCGGAGCCGACGATCAGGTCGAGGTCCATCATCTTGACGAGGCTGTCGCCCGAGCCCGTCTGGCGGAAGGCGTCGGCGATGGTCCGCTCCTTCTGCACCCCGCGCAGGCTGACCGCGAACTCCTTGTGCTGGATGAAGGCCAGACGCAGGGCCTCCCGGGCGATGGCTTGCTCGACCTTCAGCTCCTCCAGGGTCTCGGGGATGGTCGTCGGCCGGATCATCTTGTTGCCGATGCGGTTGCGCAGCCCCTTTTCGTCGATGTGGAAGGGCACCCAGCGCAGGATGGCCGGCAGCCCGGCCTCCGCCAGCACGTTGCTCACCGAGTAGGACATGCCCAGGTTGGCCGACACCGTGCGGTTGAACGCGCCGTCGAACACGCTGAACACGTCCGTCGTCGCCCCGCCGATGTCCACGCCCACGATGTTGATGCCGCGTTGCCGGGCGATGGTCTGCATGATCAGCCCCACCGCGCCCGGCGTCGGCATGATCGGCACGTCGGTCCAGCCCATGAGCTTGTCGTAGCCCGGGGCCTGGGCCATGACGTGCTCCATGAACAGGTCGTGAATGGTGTCGCGCGCGCCCGTGAGGTCCTCGCGCTCCATGACCGGCCGCACGTTGTCCGTCATCGACAGGTCGCTCAGCCCGCCCAGCAAGCGCTGCACGTCGGGCCGGACCTCGGTGTTGCCCGCGTAGATGATCGGCAGGTTGAAGCCGCCGCCCAGGCGCGTGCGGGGGCGCGCCGCGGCCACCATCTCCGCCAGGGCCACCACGTGCTTGCGGGTGCCGCCGTCGATGCCGCCGGCCAGCAGGATCATGTCCGGGCGCAGCTGCCGGATGCGCTCGATCTGCTCGTGGGGCTTGCGCTTGTCGTTGGTGGCGAACGCGTCCATCACGATGGCGCCGGCCCCCAGCGCCGCCCGCATGGCCGACTCGGCGGTCATGGAACGCACCACGCCGCCCACCACGATCTGCAGCCCGCCGCCCGCGCTGGACGTGGAGATGTACATGTCCACGCCCTGGCCGCCGACGTCGGGGCTCTTGATGCCCCCGTCCTCCACCAGCTGCCGGCCGCTGAGCTCCTGCACCTCCATGGCCGCGTTCAGGACGCCGCGCGTGACGTCCTCGAAGGGCGCCTCCACGGTGGTGGGGGCCTCCCCGCGCCAGGTCTGCCGCCACTGCCCGTCGACCTTCTCGATGAGGATCGCCTTGGTGGTCGTGGAGCCGCAGTCCGTCGCCAGCACGCTCTTGAACTCGGCGTTCATGCGACGTCCTCGATCTGCCGGATCAGGTACTCGACCCCGTCCCGCCTCTCCAGCAGGGCGGCCATCGCCTCCCATTGGGTCACGGTGAGGAAGGCGCCCAGGGACGGCGTCAGCAGGTGCATGAACTGGCTGCCCACGAAGCTGAGCGGGCGCATGCCCTCCAGGGTGAGGATCGCCGGGACGTGCATGCCGAAGCGGTCGATGAACTTGACCACCGCGGCCACCGCCTGCTCCTGCTCCGGATTCACGTCCGTCACGACGGATCACCCAGGCGCGCGCGAAGCACCTGCTCCGCCTCCGCGGGCGCGTGGCGCAGGAAGACCCCCCGCCTGCGCAGGATGCGGGCCCGGCCCTTGCCGTCCAGCCAGAAGCCGCCCTCCACGGGGCGCCAGGCCCCGAAGCGCGCCCATTCCTTGCGGAAGGCCCGCAGCGGGTTGGTGGCGGAGACGCCCTGCTCGTCCACCTCGAAGCGGGTCGGCAGCATGGCCTCCGCCGTGGAGCCCAGCAGCACGACCGCCGAGAGCAGGCCCAGGGCCGTGTCGAAGTGCGCGGCGAAGCCCACGAAGGCCACGATCACCAGCGCGGCCAGGGCGCTGACGCCGGGGCGACGCTGGGCGGGCCAATCGGACCAGGTGAGGGGGGCTTCCATGAGGCCGCGGGACCGTAGCGGGGGCGCGCGGGGCGGTCAAACCCGTGCAGGAGGGGGAGGGGATCCGGTGAGCACGCACCGGCAGAATCCCCGCGCGGGCGCCGTTGTTCGGCTTCCGTCGGGACGAAGATCGTCCCGGGTTGCCTGGGGGGGCCGCAGGAGACCCTGTGGCGCTCGACGGCGAACCTGATACGGTGCGCCGTCGCGGTGGGGACCGCGATCTTTACAGGGGTGCTCAATGACCGTTCGAATCTTCCGCCTTCTGGGCCTGTGGTCCATCGTCTTCGCGCTGGTGTTTGCCCAGGGCTGTCCGACCACCGACGACGACGACGACTCGACCGCCGACGACGACGACGTGACCGCGGACGACGACGACGCCGCAGACGACGACGAC
>CALCXL010000371.1 GCA_937907595.1 uncultured Pseudomonadota bacterium | reverse complement strand
ATGGCGGGAACACGCAGCAGCCCGCTCACCACCCCGGTGTCGCCCGTCGTGGCGCGCATGCGCGCTCGGAAGGCCTGAGCCGGGTCCCCTGCCCCGTCCAGCACCCGCCACTGCAGCGCCAGGTTGATGGGCCGGTCCGCGCGGTTCTCCAGATCAACGGCCACCGAGCCCCAGGGCTGCAGGGAGTCGCGGGAGCGAAAGCCGAGGTCGGCGCGATCCAGCAGCGCCCGCCACCAGCCTGCCGGCAGGGTGATCCGCCCCGACGCCCGGGCCGGATCGGAGCGCCCCAGGCCGTCGGTGGGCAGCCGCACCGCCACCAACTCGAGGGCCTCCCGAGCCCGGTCGGGCGTCATGCGTTCGATGGAGAGCGCCGCGCGGATCCAGTGTTCGCCCTGCGCGATCACCAGGGAGCAGGGCCCGTCGCCGCGCAGGGGCAGGGTCAGCGTCTGGGCTTCGCCGCGCCCCCGCAGGTCGATCGTGGCCCGCTCGCCGCAGAGGTCCACCGTCGCCCCTCCCGGCTCCTCGGCGCGGAGCACGATCGCCGCCGTCCCCCCGGATCCGACCGCCTGCAGGGCCAGCGCGTCGCCGTCGTGCAGATCACGAGCCCCCTGCCCCACCGGGGCGTCGAGGGAGGCCGTGAGCCCCGCGTGAGCGGGCGACGCCTCCAGCGTGAGCGCGTGAGCCCCGTCCCGTCGCAGCACGCTCACGCGCAAGATGGAGCCGGCGTCGGCGCCGTGGGGGACAAGCAGATCGAAGACGTCCGCGCCGGGGTCCCGCCGGGCCAACTGCAGCCCGTCGGCGTCTACGACCCGCACGCTGAGCAGGGGAAGATCGGAGCGCAGGCGCACGGCGCCGGGCAGGGCCTCGGCCTGGGGCGGCGCGGGGGGCGGCGCGCAGCCGAGGAGCAGCACCGCGACCAGGAGCGGCAGCCGCAGCGCCCTCACCGCAGGACCACGACCTGGTAGGCGCCGTGCACGACGTCGTCGGCGTCCTTCCACGGCAGCACGGAGACGGCGACGCGGCCGTCGTCGGTGGCGGCGTGGCGGAAGAAGACCGGGCCGTCGGTGGGGCAGATCCGGCGCAAGCGGGGCGCGTCCCCGGTCTCGAACACCAACGCGCCCCAGAGGTCGCGCCGCTCGTCCGCCTCGCGCCGCCCCGCGCCCACCACCAGGCCCGACCCGCCCAGGAGGCTGAGGCCGGTCAGCGCCTGCTCGCCCCGCCACGACCAGGAGACGGCGCCCGCGTCATCGACGAGGAACAGCGTGTTCGAACCCGGGTGGGCCGAGGGCGGTCGGGTGGCCGTGGCGGCGCTCCCCCAGGGGATGTTGGTGTTGTCGGTGACCGCCGCCGCGCCGCCGGGCACGAAGCGGCCCCAGCCCACGCTCGCGGAGATGGGGACGTCCCCCGACAGCACCGGCGTGCCCAGCTCCAGGGTGCGACGGGACTGCGCGTCGATCAGCTGCAGCCGCCCGTCGCCGAAGCCGGCCAGGACCTGCGCGCCGGCCCCCTGCACGTCGAAGGCCTCCCACACGAAGGCGGTGGGGAAGTGGGGCGGGAGGGGCTCGAAGGGCCGGTCGTTCCGCGCCGCCAACCCCTCCAGGGAGAGGACCTGCACGCCGCCGATGGGCAGGTCCGTCGGGGGGGGGGCCGGCGGCGGAGCGGGTGACCGGCATCGCCAGCACGCCCGCGTCGGCGTCGGCGGCGAAGAGGCGAAGCACGGCGTCGGCCGGGCCGTCGGGGGGCCAGGCGGCGCGCACGGTGCCGTCGGGCCGCAGGCGCCACAGGCGGGACCGATTCTGGTGCCCCCCCTCCCCGGGCCAGCTGTGCACGCCGGCCACGACCACGTCGCCTCCAGGGAGGACCGTCAGCTGGTGGGCGGCGGGCAGCGTAAACAGCCCGTAGATGTCGGCGGCGGCGGGCACGGGGGAGGAGCCCAGCTCATCGGCCACGCGAAAGGCCCAGCGGCTCGTCCCGTCGCTGGGATCCAAGGCGTGCACGAAGGCGTCGGGGGACTGCTCTGCGGCGTACAGCGTGGCGCCGTCGGGGGACCAGGCCACGGCCTTGACCAGGGTCTCCGCCAGCCGCCGTCGGGCCAGCACTGCGCCGGTCCAGCCGTCCAGCACAAGGACCTCGCCGCGGTGGCTGCCCACGGCCAGGCGATCCCCCGAGGGCGACCAGGCCAGGGCGGTGCTGGGCTGGGTGCCGCCCAGGGCGACGGTGCGGCGGACGTCGCCCAGATCGACCCCGTAGAGGGGCAGGCACTCGGGGCTCGCCGGGGCGCGGCCTTCCAGGGTGCCCAAGCGCACGGACTCCCCCGGAGTCCAGGGGCGAGCGCTCAGCTCGCGGTCGCCGCCGACGGGCCGCCCTCCCACCCCAGCGGGGCTCAACACCGCGCCGTCCAGGAACCGGAGCTCACCCTCGGGCAGCGCCGGCGCGGCGGAGCGGCACGAAGCCAGCAGCAGCAGCAGCACGAGGCTCCTCATCGCGTCTCCCAGGGTGGGCCCAGGGTGTAGGAGGACCCCTGGGGGCTGTCAACCTCTGCCGGGCCGCAGCGGCGCCCACCCCCCTTTGCGCGCTCGGGGCGATGTGCCACGCTCCCAGCCCTGGATCCGCCCCCCGAACGGAGTCGCCCTGTCCATTCCCAGCCGCCGACCGCTCCGCCTGTCCTCACCCTGGGGCGACGTCGCCCTGTCCCGGGGCCGGCGCGGCGCGGTGCGGATCTGGGGACCGAACCACGACGCGCGCGCGTTCGGCCTGGGCTGGGCTCACGCTCACGACCGCCCGGTCCAGCTGGCGGTCCTGCGCATCGCCGCCCGGGGGGAGGCCGCGTGGCGGCTGCAAGGCACGGGGTCGATGGTCGCCCAGGACCGCTACCTGCGGGAGCGAGGCTTCGTCGCCTCCGCGCGGGCCGAGGCCCAGGCCCTGGACGCCCCCACCGCCGACCGGCTGGCCGCCTACTGCGCCGGCATCAACGCGGCCCAGGCGCGCCCGGGACAGCCGGTGGCGCTCAGCCTCCTGGGGGTGCAGGAGGAGCCCTGGAGCCGGGTCGACGTCCTGCTGATGCTGCGCCTCTTCGCCGACCTGAGCCTCAGCCAGAACCAGGAGATCACCGAGCGCTCCCTCATCGCATCCTGGCTGCGGGGCAGCGCCGACGACGCCCGGGCCCTGGAGGCGATCCACGCGCCGGGCCTGGACGGCTTCGACCCCTCCTGGCTGCGTGGCGCCGATCCCGTCCGGCTGCAGCCCACGCCCCTCCGCTTCGACCCCCTCTGCGCGGCCGCCCTGCCCCACTTCGCCGCCAGCAACGCCTTCGCCGTGGCCGGACACCGCTCCTCTACGGGGCACGCCCTGCTGGCCGCCGACCCCCACCTGGAGGTCCAGAGCCTGCCGCCCACCTTCTACGAGGTCGCCCTGGGCGGCCCCGACGGCTGGGCGGTGGGCATCGGCGTGCCCGGCGTGCCCGGGGTCCTGGCCGGCCGCTTCCCCCGGGTCGCGGTGGGGGTCACCTACGGCTTCATGGACCAGGTCGACTTCTTCGTGGAGGAGTGCCGGGGCGGCGCGGTGCGGCGCGGGGATGGATGGGTGCCGGCCATGCGGGTCGACGAGGAGCTGCGGGTCCGGGGCGGCGAGTCGCAGACTCTCACCGTCTGGCGCTCGGACCGGGGGGTGCTGGAGGGCGACCCGCGGGAGGCGGGGCGGCTGCTCGTGCGGGCGTGGAGCCCGGAGATCGGGGGGCTGCGCCAGGCCCTGGCGGTGCACGATCGCCTCTGGGCCGCGCAGGATCTGGACGAGGCGATGGAGGCCACGGCGGCCATGCCCCTGTCGATCAACTACGTGTTGGCCGACGCCGGGGGGCGCATCGGGCTGCAGCAGGCGGGCCTGGCCCCGGACCGCGCGCCGGGCCACACGGGGCTCTTCCCGGCGCCCGCCTGGGACGCGTCTACCGCCTGGCGGGGCATCCTGCCGCCCAGCGCGCACCACCGGGTCGACGCCACCGAGCGCGGCTGGATCGCCACCACCAACGACGTCGTCAACCCGCCCGGCCGCACCCTGGTGAACGCCGCCGCCGCCGGCTACCGCCGCGATCGCCTGGACCAGCTGCTCTCCGCCCCCCGCCGCCTGGCGCCCGCTCACCTGGCCGCGATGCAGGCGGACCTGACGTCCCTCCGCGCGAAGCGGCTGCTGACCGGTCTGCGCCCCCACCTTCCGGCGACGGCCCGGGCGCGGGCGCT
>CALCXL010000370.1 GCA_937907595.1 uncultured Pseudomonadota bacterium | reverse complement strand
GAGGCGATGATCGCCGAGGCGTCCAGCGACGAGGACCACGACCACTAGCGATTCGGTGGTTCGAGGCCCCGCTCGCGGGCTCTTGACCCCTGACGTGGACTGAAATTGGCCCCGGTCGGGTTCTCCCGGCCGGGGCCGTTTCACGAGCGCCCCCTTCCACCTCCAGCCCGGTACACTCCGTCGCCATGATCCCGTACTTTCGCCCCGAAGCGCTCATGCTGCTCGAGGGCCCCGTCGACCTGGGGCCCTTCACGCTGCAGAACATCGCCATTCAACCCTGGGGAGTGATGGCCGCCGTCGGGTTCATGGTGGGCTCCTGGGTCTGCCAGCAGTTCGCGAAGAGGCGGGGCATCGCCCCCAAGGTCTACGCGGACATCGTGGTCTGGCTGGCCGCCGGCGCGCTGATCTTCGGGCACCTGGGCCACGTGCTCTACGAGCCGCAGACCTACCTGAACAACCCGATCAAGCTGCTTCAGGTCTGGAACGGCCTGTCGTCCATGGGCGGCTTCTTCGGCTGCACCCTGCTGGCGGTGATCTTCTTCCGTCGCCAGGGAATCCACCCCTTCCGGGGGGGCGACATCTTGATGATCGGCCTGACCTTCGGCCTGGTCTTCGGGCGGCTGGGCTGCTTCGTGGTGCACGACCACCCCGGCGTGAAGGTGGAGGAGGCCAACCCCGTCGTCGCCGCCACCCTGGGCGTGCTCGCCGTCGCCTACCCCGACCGCGCGGAGCTTCGGGCCAAGGGCAGCAAGGAGCTTGAGAAGCACCCCGCGCGCTGGACGAAGCTGCAGAAGCAGGCGGACACCAACGAGTGGTCGCCCGAGCGCCTGAGCTACGAGGTGGGCTTGGAGGCTTGGCACGTGCCGCGACCGGCGGTAGGCACCGCCCGCTTCGACCTGGGCTTGATGGACGCCTTGCTGGCGCTGTCGGTCTTCTTCCTGCTGGTGTTCCTGGCCCGCAAGCCGCGGCCGGCGGGCACGCTGCTGGCGGTCGTGCCCCTCGCCTACATGCCCGTGCGGCTGTTCCTGGACACGCTGCGCAACACCGACCTGTCCCAGCAGGACACGCGCTACGGCGGCTTCACCCCCGCGCAGTACGGCGCGGTGATCATGATCTTCGCGGGGATCTGGGTCTTCACGCAGTCGCGCAAGCACGCCGCCTGGCCCGAGGCCGGCACGAAGGCCTGGGAGCCGCCCGCCGACGCCAGCTGAACGCGCTGTGACGGACCTGTTCGGCGCCTACCGCCTGGACGAGCCCATCGGTCGCGGCGGCTTCAGCGAGGTCTGGCGTGCCACCGATCAGCGGGACGGCCGGCCCGTCGCCGTCAAGGTCCTGACCGGGGGGCGCTCGGCGCGCGATCCCGCGTTCCTGGCCGCGCTGCGTGAAGAGGCCCGAGCCGTCGCCGCGCTGGACCACCCCGGCGTCGTGCACCTCTACGATCAGGGGCTCTCCGCCGCCGAACGTCCCCCCCGGGGCAGCCCCTGTCTGGTCATGGAGTACGCGGACCTGGGCACCCTGGAGGGGTGGCGGCCCGCCGGATGGCCGGAGCTGCGCAGCCTGCTCAGCGACCTGCTGGACGCACTGGGCCACGCCCACGCCCGCGACGTCCTGCACCTGGACCTCAAGCCCGCCAACATCCTGCGCTGCGGCCCCGACCACGCGCGTCCGGGCCCGAAGCTGGCCGACTTCGGCGCCACCACCCGCCTGATGGGGGCGGAGGACAGCCAGCTCCTGGGCACCCCCCGCTACATGAGCCCCGAGCAGATCGGCGGCCGACCCCAGGTCTTCGGCCCCTGGACCGATCTCTACGCGCTGGGGGCGATGGCCTTCGAGCTGTGCACCGGCGAGCACGCGGTGCCCGGCGGCTCCCTCTACCAGCTGATCTACGCCCACGAGGAGGGGCGACGTCGGCCGTTCTTGCCCCGCTTCGACGTGCCCGCGGGCCTGGAGGCCTGGATCGCCCGCTTGATGGCGGCCGACTGGAGGGAGCGGCCGGCCCGGGCGGTGGAGGCCCGGCGCGAGCTCGCGGGAATCGGCGGCGCCGTCCTGGGCGAGCCCCCACCGCAGTTCCCGGCGTCCCGCAGCCCCTCGGGGCGGGGCCTGGTCGGCCTTCGACCCACGCCCCTGGTGGCTCGGCGGGCGGAGCGGGAGCGCCTGCGGCGGTGGCTGGTGGACGCCGGGCTCCAGCGGCAGGCGGCCTGCGTGGTGCTGGAGGGGGTGGCGGGCACCGGCAAGACGCGGCTGGCCCGCTGGGTGGCCGAGGAGGCCGACGAAGGGGGACACGCCCTGTCGCTCCTGGTCCGCCACGGCGCCGGGGACCGCGGGGGGCTGGCGAGCACCCTGCGTGCCGCCCTGGGCCTGGAGCTGGGCGCGGATCCGGCCGAGGTGCTGCGGGAGCGCCTGGAGCTGGACGGGGACGATCTGGACGCCGCCCTGGGCGCCCTGGGCCTGGGGCCTGCCCGTTTCGAGCGCCCCGAGGAGCGCTGGGCGGCGCTCACCCGCGTGCTGGCGGGGTGGGCCCGGGGCCGACCGCCCCTGCTGGTGCTGGACGACGCCGCCAACAGCGTCGACGCCCTCGGTCTGGCCCGCTGGCTGCTGGCCCTGGGGGATCGCGCCCCGGTGAGGGTGCGGCTGGTGATCACCGCGCAGACCGAGGCCCTGGCCGACCGGCCCGACGCGCAGGCCCTGCTGGAGGCCGTGGTGGTGGAGGGCTCCACCGAGCGGATGCTCATCGGCCCCCTGCCCGCCGGTGATCGGCTGCCGTTCCTGGAGGCGCTGCTGCCCCTGGAGGGGGAGGCGGCGGCGCGGGTCCTGGAGCGCTCGGCCGGCAACCCCCTGCACGCCGAGCAGCTTGTCGCGACGTGGCTGGAGGACGGAACGCTGGTCCCCGGACGCATGGGCTTTCGGCTGACGGGGCCCCTGCGGGCGGCGATCAGCGACCACACGGCCCTCGGCCAGGCCCGCTTCGCCCGGGCGGCCGAGGGGCTGTCGGTCGAGCAGCGGCGCGCCCTGGAGCTGGCCGCCGTGCTGGGGGACCCCTGCGACGGCGTGGAGTGGTCGATGCTCTGCGGCGAGCTCGGGCTGGCCGCCGACGCCGGCCTGGAGGGGCTCGCCCGGGCGGGGCTGGTGCGCGGCGGCCGACGTCGCTTCTCCTTCACCCACGGCAGCGTGCGTCAGGCCGTGCTGGCCGGGGCGGAGGCCGCGGGGCGTCTGGTCGATCTGCACGACGCCGTCGCGGCCTCGCTCCGTGCGGCCCGGGACGTCGACCGGGCCCGGCTGGGCCGCCATCTGCTGGGAGCCGGCCGAGCGGCGGAGGCTGCGAGCCTGCTGCTGGAGGCCGCGTCGGACGCCGAAGAGGTGAGCGATCACCGCGCCAGCGCCGTGCTGCTCGACGAGCAGGAGCGCGCCGCCGACGCCGCGGGCTTGCCTGCCGCCCACCCCTCGCGCGCCCTGGCCTGCGCCCTCCGCGCCGCCGCCGTCCGGGGTCAGGCCCGCTTCGACGAGGCCGCGGAGCTGGCCGCGAAGGCCCGGGCCCTGGCGACCGCCTGCGGAGACGCCGCCGCCATGGCCCGCGCCCACCTGGAGACCGGGCGCTGCTGCATCAACGTGGGCGAGCACCGCCAGGCCGCGGAGTCCCTGCAGCAGGCGCGCGCCCTGGCGGCGCTGGTGGGGGACGCCGAGTGCGGAGCGCGGGCGACCCGGATGCTGGTCATCGCGCACAAGCAGTTGGGGGAGCTGCAGGAGGCGGACGACCTGCTGGCCGACGCCCTGGGCCGCTGGGAGCGACTGCAGCGGCCGATCCGCGCCGGCTGGTGCGCCCTGGGTCGCGCGCAGGTCGCCAAGCAGCGCGGGGACCTGCCGGCGGTCGAGCGGTGGCTCCACGAGGCCCGCGCGCGCTTCCTGCTGGGCGGAGGCCGCGCCGGCATCGCGTCGGTGGACAACGGATTGGGCGAGCTCTACCGCCTGCAGGGGCGGCTCGCGGAGGCGGAGGGCTGCTACCGGGCAGCGCTGGAGTGGTCGCGATCGGTGGCCAGCTCGGACGAGGTCATCGCCGAAGCCAACCTGGGCCTGCTCCTGTTGGAGTCGGGGGCGGGGCGTGAGGCGGTGGCGCTCCTGGCCGCGGCCGAGCGCACCTTTCTGTGGCAGCGCCGTCGGGAGCTGGCGGCGATCATGGGTCTGGCGTTGGCGGCCTGCGCCGCGCGGGGCGGCACCCTGGCTGGCTGGCACACCGCCTGGCGGCCGGCCGCGCAGGCGGTCGAGGCGACGTCCTTCACCTACTACGAGGTGGCCCGCGTGGCGGAGATCGCCGCTGAGCAGGCGGAGGCCCGCGGGTGGCGTGCGGAGGCGGTCGACGCCCTCGAGCTCGCCCACCAGCAGTGGACCGCGCTCGGCCGGGTGAACGATCGCGATCGCGTGGCTGTCCGGTTGACGGCGATCAAGCCTTGATCGCCGCCAACCGGAACGAGCTCAACCCCTGATCGACCTCAGAGCGTGATCGGCTGGATCGCGTCGTCGTCGTCGTCGAAGGGGACCTGCTCCATGGCCGGCAGGTTGTACTGACTGTGGCGCTGTCGATCGCGGCGCTTCTCCCGGTCCCGCTTCACGGCCCGGAAGATCTTGTCCGCCGCGAGGTCGATGGCCGCGTGGACGTCGGCGTCCTCCACGTGCACGGTGTGCGGCTTCCCGTGCGGGACCTTGACGTGGACGGAGACGCGCATGAGGGGCGCCCCGTGTCCGTTGCTGAGGTCCGCGATTTCTACATCCGTCCGAGACCCCTCCTTTCCGAGCACCTTCTTGAGTGCGCCGCCGATCTTGTCTTCGGCGTATGCCTTCGTCCCATTCTTGACGTTGGCGTGGGGGGTCCTGACCTGGAGCTCCATGCAGCCTCCTTGCGTGGGTAGGAATGGCCCCCTCCCGTGCGGTGGGGAGCCCTCTGTTGAATCCTAGCAGCGTGCGGCCGCGGCACAAACCGGCGTCGGATGTGTGAAGCTCCCGCCATGACACCGCCCCTGCTCATCGGCATCGCTGGAGGCTCCTGCTCGGGCAAGACGACCTTCGCCCGCCGGGTCACCGCCCTGCTGGCCGAACACGGCGTCGTCTCCATCAGCTTCGACTCCTACTACCGCCCGCTGGACCACCTGACCCTGGAGGAGCGCCACAGGGTCAACTTCGACCACCCCGACTCCCTGGACGGCGACCTGCTGGCCCGGCACCTGGGATCGCTGCGCGACGGGATCGCGATCGATCGACCCCGCTACGACTTCGCCACGCACGCTCGGCTGCCGGCCATTGATCGGGTGGAGCCCACCCCCTTTGTGCTCGTGGACGGGATCCTCCTGCTGGCCTTTCCCGCGGTGGTGGCCCGGCTCGATCGGACCGTGTTCATCGACGCTCCCCAGGACGTGCGCCTGGCCCGCCGGGTGGCGCGGGACACGGTGGAGCGGGGGCGCACCGAGGCGTCGGTCCGGGCCCAATTCGAGGCCACCGTCGCGCCCATGCACCAGCGCTTCGTGCAGCCCAGCGCGGCCGTGGCGGAGCGTCGCATCGGCTGGGGGGAGGACCTGGAGGCGCAGGCCCTGGGGCTGGTGGCGGAGCTCACCGCCGGGTGAGCCGGGACTCGTTGGGGTGCGCCCCACCCTTCTACCGCCTCAAGGAAATCCGAAGGGGGTCGTTGAGCCAGGGTGAGCGTGACCTCACCCACCGGAGTCCTTATGTCATCCCTGAGCCGCATCCTGCCTGGTGCCCTCGCCGTCGGTCTTGCCACCGTCGCCCTCCCTGCGTGCGATCACGCTGAGGGGCCGACGCTGAGCCTGGCCTCGGCCCCCCTTCACCTCATCATCATCGAGGACGATGGCTCCGACGGGTTCGCGGCCATCGAAGCCCTGGACCCCTCCATGGAGGTCTGGTCGCAGTCCGCGGTGGAGATGATCATCGAGGACGAGTCCGAGGACGACGCCCTGGCCGACGAGGAGAG
>CALCXL010000369.1 GCA_937907595.1 uncultured Pseudomonadota bacterium | reverse complement strand
CCACCAGGAGGCGTAGGTGCTGAACTTGAAGCCGCGGTGGTACTCGAACTTCTCCGCTGCGCGCATCAGCCCCAGGTTGCCCTCCTGGATCAGATCGGACAGGGGCACGCCGCGGTGCAGGTACTGGCGGGCGATGCTGACCACCAGGCGCAGGTTGCAGTTCACCATGCGCTCCAGGGCCACGCGCCGCTCCTGGGGGGTGCCCTCCAGGATGGCCTTGCCGATCTCCTGCTCCTGAGCGCGGGTGAGCAGACGGTGCCGGCCCATGGCCTCCATGTAGCGATCGAGGACGCGGCTGTCCGAGGGCGTGCGGGTGCGGGCCATTGGGGGGTCTTCCTCGCGTCAGAACGTGGATCAATGCGGTCCACGATTCTATTGTGGACCGAATAAGTCCACAATGCCAGAACGCAAGGGGGCGAGCGCCCCCCTGACGCCATCCATGACCCCCCAGCTCCGCCCTCCAGGCTCGGCTCAGCGGGTGCCGAGCAGCAGCGTCTGCTGGGCCAGGCAGTTGCCGCAGCTGCCGGAGAAGTTGATGGTCAGGACGGCGGAGAAGGCGTTGATCGACGTGAACTGCCCGACCAGGCTGTTGTTCACCGTGCAGCTCCCGGAGACGTAGCTGGACGCGACGTTGATGCTCGTGCCGCTGAGGCTGCCGGTCAGGGTGGGCGGCTGGCTGCTGCCGATGGGATCGAACTCCAGGCCGGGGGCCAGGTCCAGCACGTCGAAGCCGGTGACGCCCGCCGCCAGGTAGCTGCAGGTGTAGTAGTAGGCCGACACGAGCGTCCAGGCCCCGTCGTAGAGGCCGTTGTCGACGGAGCCGTCGCAGTCGTTGTCCAGGCCGTCGGGCAGCTCGGGGGCACCCGGCGCCACGGTGGGGTCCCCGTCGTCGCAGTCGCCGTCGCAGGTGGTCCAGCCGTCCCCGTCGAGGTCGAAGTCCTCGTCGATGAAGCCGTCGCAGTCCTGGTCCTCACCGTCGCAGGCCTCGGGCGCGCCGGGGTTCACGCTGGGATCGCTGTCGTCGCAGTCGGCGCCGCAGCCGCTGTACCCGTCGCCGTCGGCGTCGAATCCCTCGTCGACCACCCCGTCGCAGTTCTCGTCCGTGCCGTCGCAGGTCTCGACGGTGGCGGGGCTGGTGAACGGGTCCGTGGGGGCGCAGTCGCCTTCGCAGGTGCTGTATCCGTCGCCGTCGGGGTCTTGCTCGTTGGAGGGCAGGAAGCCGTCGCAGTTGTTGTCCACCCCGTCGCAGATCTCGGGCTCCGCGGGGCCGACGGAGGGATCGAAGTCGTCGCAGTCGCCGGCGCAGGCCATCGCCCCGTCGCCGTCCAGGTCCTGCTCCGAGGGCGGCGGGCTCCCGTCGCAGTCGTCGTCGACGCCATTGCAGAGCTCGGTGGCGCCGGGGTGGACCCAGGGCGCGCTGTCGTTGCAGTCCACCGAGCTGGGGTAGCCGTCGCCGTCCAGGTCGTAGTCGGGGGACGTGTCGTCGTCGTCCACCGCGTCGTCGTCGTCTGCGGTGTCGTCGTCGTTCACCGCGTCGTCGTCGTCTGCGGAGTCGTCGTCG
>CALCXL010000368.1 GCA_937907595.1 uncultured Pseudomonadota bacterium | reverse complement strand
CCCCGACGAGCCGGCCGTTCGCCCCCCGGGCCGGAGCGAGCCAGCCGACCCCTCAGCTCCCCCCGCCGACGCCGACGCCCCGCCGCCCGACGCCGCCCCCGTGCAGGCCCTCGGCCCCGGCTGGGCGCTGCCCGGGCGCATCTGCGCGGTGCTCGACGACGGGCCGGCCGCCGCGGGGGTCCGCTACTGGCTGAAGACGGCGACATCGACGGCCCGCTGGGTGCTGGTCGCTCAGGACGCCGACCCGCTGCACGGGGCGATGGACTGCGTGGAGCAGGGAGCGGGCGGCCTCCTGGTCGCCATCGAGCCCATGGCCACCGAGCGCGTGCTCCGGGGCCCCGCCTTCGACACCATCGCCGTCGCCGTGCCCCTGCCCGGGCCGCCCCCCCGCGGGGAGTGGGGGCCCAACTCCATCGGCGGCGGCGCCCCCATCGAAGGCGTGGGCGCGGCCATCGCCGAGGACGCCGCGGGACTGCGCTCCATCGTCGTATTGCACGTGCCCGGCCCCGTGGGCGCGGCGGTGGCCGACGAGATCCGCCGCCGCCACAAGGCCTCCGTCGAGGCCGTCGCCGTCGACCAGGACGATCCCGACGCCTGGCGCGCCGCCGCTGCGGCAGCACAGGCCGACGCCCTGGTCGTCATCGGCCCGCCCCCCCTCGGCGCCGCGGTGGCCAGCACCCTGGCCGAGCACCCCCGGGAGCGAGTGTGGTTCTCCGAGTGGTCGACGCACCCCTCCGTATTGGACGCCGTCGTCGCGGCCGACGCCCTGAAGCCCGCCCGCTGGGTGAACCGTCTCTCCCCCTCCGCCGCCTTCTGGGACCCCGCCCGCGAGGCCGAGGGCGACGTCAACGCCGACCTCTTCGCCGCCGGGGCCGCCGCGGCGCTCCTGCTGGACCGGGGGGTCAGCGCGAGGGGGGGCATGCTCGCCGATCTGCTCCACCGCGCAGCCTCCCTGCCGACCGAGGCCACGCCCTACGGCGACAGCGCGACCCGGCGCACCGGCGGCGTCCTGCACCTGGACGGCGCGCACTACGGCCTGATCCAGGGCGTCGAGGGGGTGGCGGGCGGCTGGGCCTTCAGCCGGGTCGCCCCCGTCGGGACCCCGGCACCGTGAGCGAGCCGCGCCGACTGAGCCTGGCCCGCCTCTTCGCGTTCTCGCTGCTGATGACCTTCGGCCTGCTCTTCGGCCTCAACGCCCTGGTGGAGCAGGCCGAGGACGCGGGCGTGATCAACACCACCGCCGAGCTGGGCGCCACGCAGATGGTGGTCGAGGAGCTGTTCACCCAGCAGGGCGGATTCTGGCTGACCACCCCCTACGGCGAGGAGTCGATGATGCCGGCGCGGGTGCCCGTCGAGCGGGGCGCGGGCTACCGGGTCGCGGTCGTCGGCGGCTCCTGGGCCATGGGCTCGCCCTACGTCGTGCAGCAGGCGCTGCTGCGGGGTGGCGGCATGGTCGACTTCCTGCGGATCTCCCTGGAGCAGGGCGCGAGGGTGCCGATCGAGGTCATCAACGCCGCCTCGGGCGGGCAGGACTCCCACCGGGTGCGGGCGGTGGCGGCGGAGGTCGTGAAGCTGCAGCCGGACGTGCTGGTGGTGGCGACCTGCAACAACGAGGGCACCCCGGGCCCCAGCCACGTGCAGCGCTTCCTGGCCCAGCAGGCGTCAGTGCGCCTGCTGATGACCCTGGGCCGGGAGCCCGAGCGGAGCTGGTTCACCGCCCAGGACCCGGACAGCGAGGCCATCCGGCGGGCCTTCGTGGAGAACCTGGAGGCGATCGTGGAGAGCGCGCGGCGGGCCGCGGTGCCGGTGCTGCTGGCGACGCTGCCGGTGAACCTGGACTACCCGGGCTTCGGGCTGGGGCACATCGCCGCGGGGGGCATCACGCCGCCGAGCCCCGAGCCCTCGGCCGAGCTGTTGGGCGAGCCGGAGCCCATGCCCGAGGGCTTCGACGGCGACAGCATGCCGCCCTGTCTGGCCGGCGTGCGCCTGGCCGAAGTAGGACGGGCGGACCTGGGCGTGCCCCTGCTGCAGCGCTGCCTCTCGCAAGAGGGGGGCGACCCCTACTTCCGCCGTCTGGCGCCCAACTACCTGGCCATGGGCCGGCTGCGGCGGGGGGAGACGACGCCAGCGGCGCGCGAGCGGCTGGCCCACCGCTTCTCCCCCTGCATCGCGCAAGGCATCGAGCACGTCGTGGCCGGCCGCGGGGAGGAGGCGGAGGCGCGGCTGCGCACCTGCACCGAGGACCTCGCCGAGTCCCTGCGCTGGCTCGGCTTCGCGCTGCAGCTCCAGAGCAAGGAGACCGAGGCCGGCGACGCCCTTCGCCAGTCCGTCGAGCTCAAGCCCCGCAACCGCTGCCGACCCACCTTCAACGAGGAGATCCGCCAGGTCGCCGCCCGCCACGAGCACGTCGATCTGGTCGACCTGGAGCGGGCCTTCGAGTCGCTGCCCCCGCCGGCCACGGACACGCCCTGGTTCATCGACTACTGCCACATGAGCTGGCGGGGCTACGCCGCCATGGGCCGCAGCGTCTTCGCAGCCCTGGCCGCTCGCCCGGGCTTCCCCCTGGCCGCGGACGCGCAGCCGCTCAGCGACGACGTCTTCCAGTCCGCCCTGACGCTCCCCTCCGGCGACGGCGTGGCCCAGTGGCGTGCGCTGCTCGACGGCTGGTTCCGCCCCCCCCTCACCCCCCAACCCACTCCACCCCCCGCCGAAACCCCTCCGCCTCCCCCACCCTGATCTCCCAGCCCAGCGCCTCCGCCCGGTCCATGGGCCAGGTCGGCTGCGCGCGGTAGAAGGCGAGGCGGGCGCGGTTGAGGGGGATGCCCAAGGGCAGGGCCTCGGCCACCACCGCCAGCACCTGCGCGACCCGCCAGGGCACGCGCCGCAGGCGCACGCCGGCGTGGTCGGCGAAGTAGCCGAAGAAGCGCTGCCAGGGCATCACCGCGTCCACGGCGTTGTAGGCCCCCTCGGCGTCGGGCGAGGTCGCCATCAGCAGCATCAGGTCGATGAGGTTGTCGATGTAGAGCGTGCTGGCGTGGCCGCGGCGGCCCAGGAGCGTGGGCTTGCCCGATCGCACGACGTCGAGGATGTTCCGGGTCCAGGCCTCGCCGCCGGGGCCGTGCACCATGCCCGGGCGGACCACCACCAGGTCCAGGCCCACCTCGGCCGCCACCCGCCGCGCCGCCGCGTCCCCCATTGCCTTGGTGCGCCCGTAGTCGTAGCTCTGGTCCAGGGCCAGGGGCCAGTCCTCCGTGATCGGCCCGTCCGGCGGCACCCCGTAGGCCGCCACCGAGGAGACGAGCACGAAGCGCCGCACCCCCGCCGCCGCCGCCTGCCGCACCAGGGACTCCGTCGCGGTGACGTTGATCTGTTCGGCGCTTCCGTCGTCCCGGGCGCCCAGCCAGGCGCCGACGTGAAACACGATCTGCTGCCCCTGGACCAGCTCGCCCATCGTGGCGGCGTCGCGCAGATCCGCGGCCTCCAGCCGCACGCCCAGCGACCCCAGCCCGGCCGCCTTGCCCACCGATCGCCCGCTGCCGGTGACGATCGCGCCCTCCTCGGTCGCCAACCGACGCGCCAGCGCCCCGCCGATGAAGCCGGTGGCGCCGGTCACGAGCACCGGGACGGAGCGAAGCTGTTCGGTGGGCATCTTCATGGCGGGGGGCACGATAGCGGGGCCGGGGATCACTGAGGATCCTGGCGGGTGGGCTGGTATGTTGGTGGGGTCATGACGGCTGCTGGCGAACGCGCGACCTACGCCGACTACCTCGCCTTCGAGGAGGCCTCCGAGCAAAAGCACGAGTACGTCGACGGCGTGATCTACGCGATCACCGGCGGCATCTCAGACCACGCGCTCCGCACAGACCCCGGCCGGACCCCGGCACACGCGCGGCTGGCCATGTCGGTGGGCCGGCTGCTCGGGAACGCCCTCGCCGACAAGCCCTGCGCCGTCTTCTCCGCCGACGCCCGCGTCCGCGTCGTCGCCACGGGCCGCTCCACCTACCCCGACGTCAGCGTGGTCTGCACCCGGGTCGAACCCGCCCCCGACGACCCCCTCGCCATCACCAACCCGATCCTCCTGGTCGAAGTTCTCAGCCCCACCACCGAAGCCTCAGACCGCGGCGACAAGTGGCACCACTACCAGCGCATTCCCTCGCTGCAGGAGTACGTGCTCGTCGGCCAGGAGCCCCAGCAGGTGGAGGTCTACCGCCGCGAGGGCGAGGTCTGGACCTACCGCTCCTACGATGAGAACGCCCAGATCGAGCTCGCGTCCCTCGGCGTCACCCTCGACCTGCCGGCCCTCTACCGCGACCCCCTCGCCGGCTGATCACCTCGCAGAGGGTCCTGCTGCGGCGGAGCGTCAGGTGCGTGCAGCGGCCCTCATGCTCACCAACAGTGTCCTGGCGTCCTCATAGAAGAACGGGTAGTCGTCTCGTCCGCTCGTGATGTCTTTCCGGACCTGGCCCTCTGCATCGAGGAACAACACACGGGGGACGTATTTTCCGGTCGCCAGGTAGGGACGCAGCCAGCTGGGCATCTCGTCCTGGTTCTGTCGCACCATCGCCAATGCAGAGGCGGCCTGCTGCACGTCGGGCCGATCAAACAGCGGGGCAAGTCGACGGCACACTCCGCACCAGTCCGCGTACACAAACAGCATGCGCATCCGTGGCGTGGGGCCTGTGGTCACAGCAGCGGCCGCGGCGTTCCAGGTGAGCCAGCGCACGCCCTCTGAGAACTCGATTGGACTTGGTGGCGGGGTTGCCTGCGCGTCGATCGCGGACCCGGCGCCCGCCGTGCGGATCGATCCGCTCAGCGCGGCTCCTCCGAGGAGCCCGAGCAGCAGCACTCTGCGGGTGGTGGCCATGGTCCTTGCTCCTCGAACGGGCGCGTCGTGGGCGGACACGAAGACCGCCACCTTTCAACCTGGGGAGCGACAGCGTAGCCGGAGATCACGGCATGGTCGCAAGCAGGGGCTCCTCCGGCTCCGCCCCCTCGCCGGCTGATCACCCCGGCCCGGCCCCCTCGACGAGCCCGCCGTCCCCCGCCTGCAGCCGCGCCCAGCGCTCGCGGATCTCCTCGGCCCCCACCGGCGCGTCCACCGTCCACCAGCGCTGGCGGGACGCGAAGACGAAGCCCAGGCCCCGGTAGATCCGCTGCGCCGACGAGCCGATCAGCGCGTTGATCCACACGTCCCTCCCCGGCCGACGACGACCAGCGTCCGCCGACAGCGACCCCACCAGCGCCCGCGCGATGCCCCGCCGGCGGAAGGCCTCGTCCACCTCCACGTCCTGGAAGCGCGCCTCCCGCTCGCCCTCGGCCAGCGCCGCCAGCCCCACCAGCCGCCAGTCGACAAACGCCCCCCACTGGCGCATCCAGCCCTCCTGCACCCCCTCGCGACGCAGCGCCCAGGCCCGCGCCGCGTGGGCGACCTCCGACGGCCCCTCTCCCGCGTTGATCGCCAGGTCCAGCGCCTCCGCCGCCGCCCACTCGCCGCCGCGCAGCGCGCGGATCACGACCCCCTGCGCCGACGGCCACCCCACCAACCCCTCCAGGCGATGCTGGAAGCCACCCTCCCCCTCGCAGGGGGCCTCCACCTCGTCCTCGAAGGTCAGGATCGCCTTCTTGATCCCCTTGCCCTGGTGGGCCTCCTGCCAGCGCAGGAACCAGCGCCACAGGTCGTCGCCGGGCTCCTGGGCCAGGATCAGCCGGTGCCGCCAGTTGGACTCCCGAAAGCTCGGCGTGTCCGCGATCAGGCAGCCGCCGCCGTCGGCGTAGACGGTGCGCGGGCCCTGGGCCAGGCGATCGGTGCGGGTGCCCGGCAGGTGGTAGCGGCTCACCGGGGAGTCCGCGGTCGACGTCACCCTCAGAACGTCCAGATCGCGAAGCTCTCCACCGCGCCGGACGCGCCCAGGAAGAAGTTCGTCCCCCGCCGGTCGTACCTCAGGGTGAAGTAGCCGCTGTTGCGGTCGCCGTAGACGTCCGGGTCCGCGCCGTAGGCCGCCAGGACCTGCTCCTCGCTGCTGCCGACGCCGATGCCCTGGCCCGTCTTCGCCGTGTTCGGCGCGTAGACCTCCACCGACGTCGCGCCGTCGTCCAGGAACACCGCCGAGACCCCCATCTCGGACCACATCGCGAACTGGTAGTAGCCGTCCTCCTGCTTGTCCTCGAACTCCGGCTCGCCGAGCACCGCCTTGAAGGCCGTCAGCGAGTCGCCCAGCTTCAGGGTGCCGAAGGCCGCGTCTCCCCCCTTTGCGCCCTCCATCGCCCCCACGGCCTCGTCCGGGGGATCGAAGGTGTCGACGCCCTCCGCCGGTTCGTCCGGGGGATCGAACGTGTCGACGTCCTCTCCCCCGCCGACCAGCACCTCGCCCTCCCCGCCGCCGCCTTCGCCGATCAGCGCGCCCAGCAGCGTCAGCAGCGAGGTCTCCTCCTCCACCTCCGCCTCCGCCTGGACCGGCCGCTGGCCCTCCTCGCGCTTGCCCAGGGCCACCAGTTGATCGAAGGCCTGCCCGCCGAACTTCGGGTCCCCCTCCAGCTCCTCCCAGAGCGCGATGGACTGCTTGCCCTTGCCCCGCGCCACCAGCAGCTGCGCCCGGTTGGCCTTCGCCCAGGTCGCCGACGGGTCCGCCTTCAACGCCTTGGCGTACCAGCCATCGGCCTTCTTCCAGTCCTTCTTCGACGCGAAGACGTTGCCCAGGTTGTTCATGTAGCCGGCGTAGTCCGGGTCCAGCTCCCTCGCTTTGTTCAGCAGCTCCTCCGCTGCCTCCAGCTCGCCCTCCAGCCGCGCCAACACGCCCAGGTTGGCCAGGGCCGCGTCGCGGTTCGGGTCGATGGCCAGCGCCTTGCCGAAGGCGTCCCGCGCCCGGGCCAGCGCCGCCTTGTCCGCTCCCGCCCGCACCGTCACGTCGGCCCGCGTGTAGACCGGCAGGTCGTCGTGCCAGGGGTCCGCGTCGTAGTTGGTGACCGCCGAGCGCAGGGTGCAGGTGCCGACGTTGCTCCAGGCCGCCGCCGACTTGGGGAACAGCGTCAGGAACTGCTGGAATGCGGTGACGCAGGCGTCGTAGCTGCCGGCCCGCGCGTAGGACACGCCCGCGTCGAACAGCCCGTGCGTCTCCACGATCGTCTGCAGGCCCTTCTGCAGCTGCTCGATCCGGTCGCTGAACTTCGGGTGGCTGGAGACCTCCTCCATGCCCGCGGGCACCTCCCCCACCACGTCGCGCATGGCCGCCATCGCGCCCTGGCCCGCGTCCGCAGGGAAGCCCGCCCGCAGGGCGTACAGCATCCCGTACAGGTCCGACTCCAGCTCCAGGTGCCGCCCGTAGGCCGTCATGGTCTTCGCCAGCTCCGCCTGCGCGTCGCCCACTGCCTGCTTGCTGCCCGCCTCCATGGACGACAGGCCGGAGTTCATGACCTCCATCGCCTGCGTCATGTTCATGGTCGTGGCGAAGTGCCGGAGCTGGACGTGGCTGATCTCGTGCGCGATCACGAACGCCACCTGATCCTGGGTCAGCGCGTCCACCAGCCCCTTGTTCACGATCATGAACCCGCCCGGCAGCGCCGACGCGTTCACCGTGGGGTCGTTGACCACCCGGATGTTGAACACGAGGTCCGGCCGGTCGCTGCTGGCGACGATGCGGCGGGCGACGTCCTCCACCCAGGCGGTCAGCTCGGGGTCCTCCACCTCCCCCCACATCCACGACATCATGTCGACGTAGCCCTTGCCGATCCGGTAGTCGTCGGCGGCGGTCAGGGCGGTGGTGCGGGCCAGGTCGCCGTAGCCGGGGATCTGGGCGTGGGCCAGGGCGGGCAGGGCCAGGGCGGCCAACAGAGCGGTCACGAACAGGCGCATCGACGAAGATCCTCCAGGCAGCAAGGACCGCCGGGCACCGCGCAGGTTCCCGATCGGGCAGGGCATTGTACGCTGCGGGCATGCGCTGGCTGCCGCTCCTGCTCCTCCTGTCCGCCTGCACCTGCTCGGAGCCGGCCCCCGCGCCCACGCCCGCAACCTCGACCACCGCCGCCCCCGTCATCCCGCCCGACCGCATCCCCCCCAAGCGTCCGCCGTCGAACGCGCCGACCTTCGCGCCGCGGACCGTCCACCAGCGCGTCGACACCGAGGCCCCGCCGCTCCAGGCCGACCTGCCCGGCTCCGTCTCCCTGGATCCGCCCGAACGGGACGAGCCCGAGACCCCGAGCGCCCCGGGGCCCTGATCGGGGCCGATCGACGGGGCGAGCGCTCAGTTCGCGGGCAGCTCGCAGCCTGGGCCGAAGCCCCCGGTCTCGTACGCCATGCCCTCCGAGTCGCTGCCGTCACCGTGGTTGACCTGCATCTCCAGCCAGGTCGACGGGCTGCGCAGGGGCGAGCAGTAGCTCAGCCGGTAGAACTTGCCGATCTCCGCCAGCAGGCCGTCGGTGGCCTTCTGGAACGCCGAGACCAGGTCGTCGTAGCCGCTGGCGCGGTACAGGCCGTTCTTCGCCAGGAGCTCAAGCTCGACCGCCGCCTCCTCGTCGACGACGCCCACGATGAAGACCTCGTGCACGCTGTCGGTCACCGACGACTGCGCCGTGGCGTCGTCCTGCCGCTGCGCCGAGTCGGTGCCGTCGGTGACCACCAGCAGGTTGGCGATGCCCAGGAGCTCGTCGTCACTGTCCGGACCCAGCGCCGTGCTCAGCTCGCCCAGGGCCAGCATGATGGCGCCGTTGAGGTTGGTGGAGGGGTCGCGCCGGTCCGCAGCGGTGATCCCATTGACGCCGTCGGTCAGCTCCAGCAGGTCCGTGGAGAAAGAGACGATGGTGCGGATCTCCACGTCCCCGTCGAAGATGGCGATGCCCACCTGCTGCCCCTGCTCCAGGGCGGCCTCCACGAAGTCCACCGTCACGACCTTCAGCGCCGACAGGTTGTCCTCGTCTCCGACCACGTCGGACACGTCGAGCATCACCAGCGTGTAGCTGTCCAGCACGTCCGTGGCGCGGTGCACCACCCAGGGCGACTCCGAGGCGCTGACGGTCTCGTTGTTCTCGATGAGGGTCAGGTCCGCCGCCGTGATCGAGGTCACTGCGGCGCCTTCGCAGGTCACGCTGAACAACATTTCCACCAGCGCCGGATTCGACGATGCGGAGTCCAGCAATTGGACGTTGGGGCACGACGAGTCGCATGCGGCGACGAACGGGAGGAGCAGCAACAACAGGCTCAGCGATCGCATCTTGGGACCCTCTCAACCGGTCGGACACCCATCGGGGCCGTTCCGGGTCTCCACAAACGGTAGACTGCTCGGTCGATGGTGGACACCCCCACGGTCGAGCGACTCGGACGCTACCGACTCCTGCGCCGATTGGGCAGGGGTGGGATGGCCACGGTGTACCACGCCGTGCAGGAAGGGCCGCTCGGATTCGAGAACGAGGTGGCGGTGAAAGTCGTCCACCCCGAGCTGCTTGAGGAGCACCCGTTCCTGCTGCAGAACCTCGTCGACGAGGCCCGGATCGCCGCCCGCGTCCGCCATCCGAACATCGTCCGCATCCTCGATCTGGTGGAGGATCGCGAGCGCTTCTACCTGGTGATGGACTACGTCGACGGCGTCTCCATGCGCCAGGTCCTGGACGCCGCCCGCGCCAGCCACAGCCGCCCGCCCGTCGCCCCGGTGCTGGAGGTCCTGGCCCTGGCCGCCCGCGGTCTGGACGCCGCCCACCACCTGGTCCTGCCCGACGGCACGTCGATGGGCCTGGTCCACCGGGACATGAAGCCCGGCAACATCCTGGTGTCCCACGACGGCCTGGTGAAGGTCAGCGACTTCGGCGTGGCCCTCTTCGGCGACCGGATCACCGAGGAGACCATGACCGGCCAGATGAAGGGCACGCCGGCCTACATGAGCCCCGAGCAGGCCCTGGGCGACCCGGTCAGCGGCCGCTCGGACATCTTCTCCCTCGGGCTGACCCTGTACACCCTGTTGACCACCAAGCTGGTGCACCAGGCCGAGTCCGCGGTGCGCCTGGCCATGAAGATTGCCACCGAGCCCCTGGACGATCAGGCCGCCGAGCTGGAGGCGCTGGTGCCCGGCCTGGGCCCCGTCTTCCTGACCGCCTGCGCCCGGAACCCCGCCGATCGCTACGGCGACGCCAACCAGCTGGCCGCGGCCCTGGACACCGTGCGCGCCACGCTCAAGTCGCCCACGTCGGTCGCGGAGATGATCGCGGCCACCGGCTGGAAGCCCCGGCAGTTCAGCCTGGCCCACATCGAACGCGAGCCCACCGACCCGCAGCTGGCCCTGGCCAACACCGCCGACCTCGCCGTGTCGCTGGCCGACGCGGTGGGCCCCGCCGGCACGGGCTTCGAGGAGTCGCTGGTCCTGGACGCCGACCAGCCCCTCCCCCTGGACAACTCGTGGGATGGCTCCAGCCTGGGCCGCCCCGACGGGGACGACGACGAGGAGCCCACCGTCGCCGGTGCGCGCGCCCCGTCTCACGGCGCCGAGCTGCTGGGCCCCCTGGCCGAAGGGGACGAGTCGCTGGACGACGAGCCCACCGACGCGGGCGCCCTGGCCCCCACCGAGCCCCTGGAGGACGCCGCGCCGGCGCCGCCCACCGGCCAGACCACGGCCGCCCTCGATGCGGTGGACGACGGTCGCCTGGGCCGGGTGCTGGATCCCGGAGCCCCGGGCGCCGAGCTGGAGGAGGACCCCGAGAGCACCCCCATCGCCGCCCACGCGCCGCCCCGCCTGGACCCGGCCACCGAGTCCGACGTGCTCGTGCCCGACCCCTCCATGCCCAACGTCGACATCGTCCTGCCGCCCCGGGTCCCGCCGCCCCCGGGGGGCCCCACCGGACCGCTGCATGGCCGCGCCGGGATGAACGCCTACCCGGGCGCCGGGCCCGGACCGATCCCCGGCAGACCCCTCCCCGGCGGACCCCTCCCCGGCGGACCCCTTCCCGGCCCCATGCCCGCACCCCTGCACGGCGGACCCATTCCAGGCGGACCCCTGCCCGGACCCATGCCCGGCCGGCCCGGGGGCTCGTCCCTGGAGGCCACCCGCCCCGCGGGGCCCGGCAAGCCGCTGCAGCCGACCCGCGACTACCGGGGGCGCGTGGTGCGCAACAACCCCCTGCAGCAGAACACGTCGATCAGCCGGGGGGAGAAGCTCGGCGTGGCCGTCGCGTTCGTGCTGCTGCTCATCGCTGTCGCCACCATCGTCGGATTGCAGGTGCTGCGCCCCACGCCGGACAACCTGGATCCCCGTCTGGTCGACGGCAGCCTGCCCTCCGCGCCCGCCCGGGTGGCCCTGCCGCCCCAGGACACGCCGGCCCCCACGCCCCCGCCGGCCGACGGCTCCCTCAAGCCCCCGCCGACCGACGCCCCCGCAGCTGATGCCGCGGGCCAACCGGTTGTGGGCGACGTCATCGTCCCGGGCGGCACCGTCGCCGCCGCGAAGCCCGGCGAGCTGTTGCCCGGCGCGGTGGTGGAGCACAAGGCCAGGAGCCTGGACGACCGCGCGCGGGAGGCCACGGCCAAGAAGAAGGCGGCAGCCCGCAAGGCCCAGGCGGACGAGGACGACGCCACCGAGCCCGAGCCCGCGAAGCCGGGGACCCTGGTGGTGAACTCCTACCCCTGGTCCCGGGTGTTCGTCGACGGCGCAGAGGTGGGCACCACGCCCCTGCGCGGCCACTCGCTGCCCGCCGGCAGCCACCAGGTCAAGCTGGTGTTCCCGTCGGCCGACGGCGTCGAGCACAGCCAGTCGGTGACGATCAAGCCGGGCGAACAGGCCACGGTGATCAAGAAGCTGGATCCCACGTGACCCAAGACGGCGACGGGGCGCCCCCGGACGATCCGACCGGCCCCGATCCCACGGACGACGACGCGCACCCGGTCGACCCCACCGACGACGATGTGCCCCCC
>CALCXL010000367.1 GCA_937907595.1 uncultured Pseudomonadota bacterium | reverse complement strand
GAGCGCCGCGGGCTCGGCGTGCCGGCGTTCCAGACCTGGACGCGCGAGGAGACCTTCGCCCACGGCTACTACCGCCCCGCCTGCCTCTGCCGCATGCGGGCGACCCTGGGCGACGACGGGCTGCCGACGGACCTGCACGTCCAGATGGCCAGCCAGAACATCATGCAGGAGTACGTGCCGCCGGGGCTGCTGGGCCTGCCCATCCTGAGCGTGCTGGTGCACGAGGGCATGTCGGAGTCGCCCTACGCCATCGATCGCCAGCGCGTCGACGTCGGCCGCGTCGCCCTGCCGATCAAGGTGGGCTGGTGGCGATCGGTGCACGGCAGCACCAACGGCTTCTTCCGGGAGTGCTTCATCGACGAGCTGGCGCACTCCGTCGGCCAGGACCCCATCGACTACCGACGCAGGATGCTGCAGGACAGCCCGCGGGACCTGGCGGTGCTGAACCTGGCGGTGGAGCAGGCGGGCGACGTGGCCCCGGGGCTCAGCCGCGGCGTGGGGCTGTTCCAGAGCTTCGGCTCCTGGGTGGCCACGGTGCTGGACATCGAAGTCATCGACGGCGACGTCTTCCCCCGGCGGCTGGTGGCGGCGGTCGACTGCGGGCTGGTGGTGCATCCCGAGACGGTGCGCCAGCAGATCATGGGCGCGGCGACGATGGGCCTGAGCTCGGCCCTGCACGAGGGCCTGACCTGGAAGGACGGCGCGGTCCAGGAGCGCAACTACCACCAGTACCCCCTGCTGCAGATGAAGCAGGCGCCGCGCGTGGAGGTGCACATCGTGCCCTCGGCCGAGCCCCCCGGAGGCGTCGGCGAGGTGGGCCTCCCCCCCACCCTGGGCGCCCTGGGCAACGCGATCTTCGCAGCGACGGGCAAGCGCATCCGCTCGCTGCCGGTGGGCGATCAGCTCAAGGGGTAATATCCTGCTGGGCATGGACACGGCGTCGAACACTGCGGACTTCTTGTGGGATCGCGAGATCCCGCCCGATCGCTTCCGCCAGGCCGTCAACGACCCCACCGACCCAAACCACGACGCATGGCTCGCCCTGCTGTTGCGGGAGGCGCGGCCGGAGGTGGTCTGGACCTGGACGACGCCGCAGCACGTCAACGCCTGCCTGGATCGCCTGGCGCCGCGCCTGGGCCGCAAACGCCCCTTCTGGCTCTGGTTGATGGCTGCATGGCAGGACCTTGGCCTCGTCGCGTAGGGGGCTGAGCGCCCTTCAGGCCCGCGTCGTGACGGTGTTCCGGGGCGTGGATGGAGCCTGGCTCTCCGGCGGCTCCGCCCTGGCGGGCTTCCACCTGGACCACCGCCGATCGAAGGACATCGACGTCTTCGCTGCCGACGCGTCCACCCTGGTGGAGTTGGAGCGTCGCCTTGTGAGCTGGTGCGCACTTCAGGGCCTGGAGCACGCCGTGCTGCAGCGGTACCCGGGCTTCCAGCGCCACCGCATCCGCGGGGGGGACGAACACACCCTGGTGGACCTCGTGCACGAGCCGGTGCCCCAGTTGGTGCCGCTGGAGTCGAAGCCGATGCACGACGCTGTCAGGGTGGACTCCATGGAGGAGATCGCGGCGAACAAGCTCGCGGCGCTGCTGGGCCGCTCGGAGACGAAGGACCTGCTGGATCTGCGGGCGATGGCCGCGGCGGGGCTCGACCCTCTGGCGGGCTTCACGGCGGCGCAAGCCAAGGACGGGGGCCTCGATGCGGCGACGCTGGCCTGGGTCCTGTCGGAGCTGCAAATCGACCTCGAGGGGCTCGATCTCCTCGACCCCGTCACGGAGGCTGAGCTGGACAAGTTCCGCAGCACCCTGATCGAGCGGCTGCAGCGCATGGCGTTCCCGGTGACTCCCTGAGCCTGGACCCCCGGGACGGTCCCCCAGGGCAATCGCATGACCCAGCGATCACCCCCCACCCCGAACCTGATCGAG
>CALCXL010000366.1 GCA_937907595.1 uncultured Pseudomonadota bacterium | reverse complement strand
GAGAAGACCTCCTGGTACCAGGCCTGCTGGGAGAGCTCCGCTGACGCCACCTTCAGGATGACGTCCCCCTCGTCGGCGCGGGCCTGGTAGCCCTCGGAGAAGCCATCGCCGAACAGCCGGCGCTGGATCTGGAATCGACCGAACTGCTCGGGAATATCGGACAAAACCTTGGGCGCCTACACTCGGTTCCGGGGCCGAGCCTAACAGACGGTGCTCAGGGCGTGGGAAGGCCCAGCAGCAGCGCCGTGCTCCAAGCGTCCGCTGGATCGAGTCCTTGGGCCCGTCGGGCTGCCTCCAGTGCCTGGGAGGGGTTGCCCACCAGCAGGCTCTGGGCGCGGCGACGGTAGAGCCCCGGCTGATCGGGGAGCTCCTCGGCGCCCCCGACAAGGCTCAGGGCTGCAGCGAAGTCGGTCTCCGGAGGCAGCGAGCCCAGATCCTCGACGCTTCCGCGAGCCAGCGCGATCCGCAGCAGCCAGGGAGCGGACATGCCCGGCTCCCCCTCGCAGCCGAGGCGGAGCAGGCAGCTGGCGCCCTCGTGGCCCGGGAAGGGGGGCTCAGGGACCACCACCAGCACCCGCTGGTCGCGCACGAACTCCTGCTCCAGGTCGTGCTGCCAGCTCTGCTCAAGGAGCTCGGCGGCCTCGTCGGGCTTGCCCAGGCGACGGCGCACCTCGGCCAGGGCCAGTCGCGCCCACCAGAAGCCCGGCTCCAGGGCCAGGGCGGCCTCAAGCTCCATCTCGGCGATGCGCAGGCGCTCGTCATCGAGGAGCAGCATGGCCGCCCCGTAGTGGTAGCGGACCCGGGTGCGGCCGCTGACGGAGTCCTGGTCTACGTGCGTCAGGGCCTCGGCGGCCCCGGCGCGCTCCCCGCGAGCCGCCCGAGCGCGGGCCTGGGCGTAGTGGGCCGGCGCCCAGCCGAAGCGGGCCTTCACCGCCGAATCGCTCAGGCGCTCCGCCCGGGCGGGGTCGCCGGCAGCCAGGGCCGCGTTCGAGGCCTGGACCAGCACCCGCAGCGAGAGCTGCTCGTCGCCGATGGACTCCTCGGCCAGCTCGGACAGCAGGCCATCCGCCGCCTCGCCGTCGTCGTAGACGTGCAGCAGCAGCTCGGCCTTGAGCAGCCGCGCCCGAAGACCGCGCGGGTCCCCGTCGAGGGAGGACTCCGCCAGCTCCAGGGCCCGGTCGTAGGCCCCGGCCCGGGCGTAGAGCTCGGCCAGATCCCCGTCGATGGCCGGGTGCCGCGCCCGCAGCGGGAAGCCCTCCAGGAGCTCCCGCGCCTCGCGGAGGCGTCCCTGCTCGACGTAGACGGCGGCCAGCCCCCTCAGCGCCGGACCGCTCTCCTGCAGGGCCTCCCTGGCGGTCAGCAGGCGGGCCTCGGCCTGCACCAGATCTCCGTGCCGCTGCAGGGCCAGCCCCTCGAACAGGGCGCAGAGCGCGTCGTCGGGTCGGGCGACGAGGCAGGCCTGGGCGGCCTCGACCGCGCCATCGAGCTGACCGAAGGCGACCAGGGTGCCCGCTCGACCTCGGAGGAGCTCCGGGGCGGAGGGGTCGAGGGCCTCGGCGCGGGCCAGCAGGGTGCGTGCGCGGGGGCCCAGCTCCGGCTGTCGCTCCGAGAGCTCGGCGTAGACCAGCGCCAGGCCGGCGAGGGCGGAGACGGACTCGCCGTCGGCGGCCACCGCCTCCTCGAAGGCCTTGCGGGCACCGACCAGGGCCTCCTGGCTGCCCTTGCGGAGCTGGATCCAGCCCTCGCTGACCCGCAGCCCCTCGGCGTCCGAGGCCTCGGGCAGCTCGCTCCTGAGCGCGGCCACCACGTCGGCGGCAGGCAGGGTGTCCTCGGAGCCTCGCAGCCAGAAGAGACCGAAGGCCAGCCCCACCAGCAGACCCACGCCGATGGCGCCCAGCCAGAGCGCGCTCGATGGAGGGGACTCCGGCTCCGGGCGGGAGGGCTTGCGCACCCCGTGGACGTGCGCTGCCCGCTTCCGGGCCGGGGCCGAGGGCTGATAGGCCGGCGACGAGGGGGTCGAGGTGTAGCGCCCTCCAGACCCGGACGAGGGCAGGTCGCGGGACTCCTCGAGCCCCAGGGACTCACTGATCGGCTCGCTGAGGTCGTCCACATCGAGGGTGGCGTTGCTCGGGGCGGACCGCGCCAGGTCCTTCAGGTTGCGCGACTTGCGGTCGGCGTGGGGGTTGCTCCCAAGCTGCTCCAGCAGCCCCGAACCCAGCGGCACCGACCCCGAGGTGTTCGAGTCCAGGGACATCACATCGCCCAGGCTCTCGTGGAAGTCCAGGGCCATGCGGCTGCCCCGCTCCATGCGCTCCTGCTGTTCCTTGCGCTCGTCAGCGAAGACCTCGCCCATGTACTCGGCCAGGTTGCGCTGCACCCCGGCTGGGCTTCGGCCCAGGAACTCGAAGAGCATCTCCTGCAGCTCTCCCGCGTCCTGGAAGCGGTCGTCGGGCTTCAGCGCCAGGGCCCGCATCACCAGCAGGTCCAGCCCTGGGGGCACCGCCGGGTTGTAGATGCTGGGCGCCGGGTAGTCGCCGCTCAAGATGCGGCGGGCGCTGGCCTTGGGGTCGCGGTCCCGGAAGAGGCCCCGACCCGTCAGCATCTCGTGGAGCACCACCCCGACCGAGAAGATGTCGCTGCGCGGCGTGGGCTCCTGGTTCCGAAGCCGCTCCGGCGCCACGTACTGGACCTTGCCCCAGTTGATGCCGTCCTTGACGTCGTTGGTCAGGGCCTGGGTCTTGGCGATGCCGAAGTCGACGACCTTGATCTCGCCGTTGAAGG
>CALCXL010000365.1 GCA_937907595.1 uncultured Pseudomonadota bacterium | reverse complement strand
GCGCCGAGGAGGGCAAGGGAACCGATCTCACCCGCGCCGCCGCGGCCCTGCTGGCGGAGCACCCGCGCCTGGAGTCCATCGGCTACATCGAGCCCCGCGACGTCTTCGCCGGCGCCGCCGACGTGGTGGTCACCGACGGCTGGAGCGGCAACATCCTGCTCAAGACCGCTGAAGCGGTGGCGGGCCACCTGCGCCAGATCGTCCGGGAGGCGGCCAGCAGCACCGTCCTCGCCCGGGCCGGCACGCTGCTGCTGGGGCCGGCGCTGCGCAAGGCGCTCTCCCCCCTGGACCATCGGCAGGTGGGCGGCGCGCTGCTGCTGGGCATCGACGGCACCGCGGTGATAGGGCACGGCAGCGCCGACGCCCGGGCCGTCGCCAGCGCCCTCCGCCTGGCCGAACGGCTCGTGCGCGAGGGGCTCCTGCTGCGAATCCGGGAGGCTCTGCCCCCCGCCGATGGGGCCGATGAAGACGCCCCGGCGTGACCGCGACGGGAACCGTGGTTGAAATGGCGGAACCCCGCGCGTACAATCCCGGCACTCCGGACCCCCGAGGGGCGGAAAATCGCTACAAAATCAACCACTTGCGTAACAACTCGGGGTCATCATCCCAACGTCTCTGTTCCCGTCTGCAGTCAGCGGAGCAGCCCCCGAGCGACGACCCGCGAGAGGACCGACATGAGCGACACGATTCAGGACCGCGTCAAGGCGATCATCTGCGAGCAGCTGGACATCAAGACGGAGGACATGACGCTCGAGTCATCCTTCATCGACGATCTCGGCGCGGACAGCTTGGACATCGTCGAACTGGTGATGGCCATGGAAGATGCCTTCCAGATGGACATCCCCGACGAAGAGGCGGAGAAGATCCAGACGGTGAACGACGCCATCGAGTACATCCGCGCCCACGGCGCGTGACCCCGGCCGGCGGCCGCTTCGCCGCCAATCCCCTCGGCCGGAGCGTGGACAGGTTCAGCCTGGCTCGCTCCGGCCGCGGTGTTGCTGCGGTCCAAATTGGTTTGGCCATTGCACCATCTGGCCAACCGGCCCATCTGCCGATCGCACGGCTGAAGGAGGTGTGAGGTGAAGAAGCGCGTCGTCGTGACGGGGCTGGGCGCCATTTCGCCCTTGGGACAGGACGTCGAGACGCTCTGGGAGGGGCTGCTCGCCTCGCGCAGCGGGGTGGGTCCGATCACCCTGTTCGACGCCAGCGAGTACCCGGTGCGGTTCGCCGCGGAGGTGAAGGGCTGGGACGCGGACGCCCGCTTCGGCAAGAAGGAGGCGCGCAAGCTCGATCGCTTCCTGCAGTTCGCGGTGCACGCCAGCGAGCAGGCCCTGGCCGACTCCGGCTTCGAGGTGACGGACGAGAACGCCGAGGACGTGGCCATCTACGTCGGCTCGGGCGTCGGCGGGCTGCAGACCATCTGCGACGCGGTGGAGGTGCTCAACGAGCGCGGCCCCGGGCGGATCTCCCCCTTCGTCATCCCCAAGATCCTGGTCAACATGGCGTCGGGCCACGTCTCCATCGCCATCGGAGCCCGGGGGCCCAACTTCAGCCACGTCAGCGCCTGCGCCACCGGCAACCACTCCATCGGCGAAGCCGCCCGGCTCATCCAGTACGGCGACGCGACGGTCGCCATCGCCGGCGGCGCTGAGGCCTCGGTCGTCCCGCTGTCGGTGGCCGGCTTCGCGAAGATGCGCGCCCTCTCCGATCGCAACGACGACCCCACCGCGGCCAGCCGCCCCTTCGACGCCGATCGCAACGGCTTCGTGGTGGGCGAGGGCGCCGGCGTCCTGGTGCTGGAGGAGTACGAGCACGCCCGGGCCCGTGGCGCCCGCATCTACTGCGAGCTGGCGGGCTACGGAGCCACGTCGGACGCCTACCACATGACCGCCCCCGCCCCCGACGGCCGAGGCGCCATGCGCTGCATCCAGCGCGTGCTCAAGGACGCGGGCTGGGCGCCGGAGGACGTGGACTACGTCAACGCGCACGGCACCAGCACGCCCTTCAACGACGCCGCGGAGACCCAGGCCCTGCACCGGGTCTTCGGGGACCACGCGCGCAAGCTGGCGGTGTCCTCCACCAAGTCCATGACGGGGCACCTGCTCGGCGCGGCGGGGGGCCTGGAGGCCGTGATCTGCGCCAAGGCCCTGCAGGAGGGCGTCGTGCCGCCCACCATCAACTACCAGACCCCCGACCCGGACTGCGATCTGGACTACGTGCCGAACACCGCGCGGACGATGCGGGTCCGGCGCGCGGTCTCCAACGCCTTCGGCTTCGGCGGCACCAACGGCTGCCTGGGCTTCGCGGCCCTGGACGCCTGATGCGCGTCTCCGTCGCGTCCGATCACGGCGGCGTCCACCTCAAGGACGAGATCGCCAACGCGCTGCGAGCCGACGGGCACGAGGTCGAGGACCTGGGCACCGACGGTCCGGCTTCGGTGGACTACCCGGACTACGCGCACGCCGTGGCGGCGCGCATCGTCGCGGGGGAGGCGGACCGGGGCATCCTGGTCTGCGGCACCGGGCAGGGCATGGCCATGGCCGCCAACAAGG
>CALCXL010000364.1 GCA_937907595.1 uncultured Pseudomonadota bacterium | reverse complement strand
CTTCGCAGGCGGCGGCGGCGGCTCGGGCTACGTCGGCGGCGTCGGCGTGCTCTGGACGTCGATGGACACGGGCACCAACAGCGGCGACGGCTACCTGCTGATCCTCTGGTAGCGGCGGGCTGTGGATCCCCGGGCCCGCCCGGTTGGATCGCCCCTTGCACACCCGGGGTGGGAGGAGATCCCATGCCCCGCTTCCTGCCCCTGGTGCCCCTGCTCGCGCTGCTGCTGACCGGCTGCGACGACGAGCCCATGCTGCACGCCGCCCCGTTCCCGGCCGGCCCCACCGCCCCCGAGGGCCCCGTCGGGCCGCCCGCTCCTCCGGCCCCGCCGGCGCCCTCGCCCTGGGACCTGATCACCCCCGGCGAGCTCCCCGACGTGCACTTCGCCGTGGCCTGGTCCGAGTGGCCCTGCGACGACCTGCTCGACGCCGACGGCGTGTTCCCCGGGGCCGACGGCGACATCTGGGGGCCCTGCCCCTCGCACCTGGCGGTGGTGGACCTCATGGGTCAGGTCATCGCCGAGTTCGACCTGCCCGAGGCCGCGGACGAGGTGCCCTGGTGGTCGGGCTACAACCACCTGGACCTGCAGCCCGCCGGCCCCGGCCAGTTCCTCGTGGTGGCCGAGAATTGGGACCTGGACGACGACGACGCCTCCGCCGACGGGTTCTGGCAGGGCACGCGCTGGCAGGGCTGGATCGCGGACGCCGTCGACGGCTCCCTCAGCGAGGTCCTGAGCTGGTCGCCCAACAGCGGCGACATCCGCATCACCGAGTCCGGTCGCCGCATCCCCATGGCCCCCAACGGCACCTGGATCCACGTCGGCGTGTGGCCCGAGGACCCCGACCAGCTGCTGATCTGGGGCGGGGAGGGCAACTGCGCCAGCGGGGGCCGCGGGCTGACCGGCCTGACCATGGCCCACCGCAGCCGGCCCATGGACCTGGGGAGCTACTGGAGCGTCGACGACCTGCTGCCCCCCGATCTGGCCGAGCGCGAGGGCACCCTCTGGCCCTGGACCATGCGCAGCGGCGTGGACGAGCAGGGCCGCGGACAGCTGCTCCTGGGCGTGGCCGACAGCTCCTGCCAGGAGACCGCGACCGAGCCCGAGCTCCTGGCCTGGTCCCCCGACGAGGGCGTGCTGTGGCGCTCCCAGCCCGGCCTGGACACGCAGCCCCTGGAGGCGACCTTCGCGGGCTGGGGCGGCGGCGGCGCGCTGACCACCGTGCCGCCCACCGTCTACTCCGTGGACGCCGCGGTCTGGCGCGTGAGCGGCGCCGGCGAGCGGGTGGAGGGCGAGCTGCCCCTGGATCGCTGGGGCTACCGCGCCGGGCCCATGCTCGACCCCGCCGGGCCCACCTTCGCCACCCTGGGCTCCAAGACGGAGGGCGTGGGCGACGCCATCGACATCTTCCACCGCGGCGACAAGGTCTGGTCCATCGATCAGCTGCGCTTCGGCCTGCAGCCCCGGGACGTCTACCTGCGCGACGTCGTGCTGTTGCCGTCGCTGCCCGCGGTGCCGTGACGGCCGATCAGATCGTGCCCAGCGCCTCCAGCAGGGGCTGGTGGAGCCGACCGTTGCTGGCCACCACGAAGCGCTGGCCCAGGCGGTAGGGTTCCCCGCGCTCGTCGCTGGTCCGCCCGCCGGCCTCCCGCACCAGGAGCAGGCCCGCGGCCACGTCCCAGGGGTTCAGGTGCAGCTCCCAGAAGCCGTCCAGCCGCCCCGCCGCCAGGTTGGCCAGGTCCAGGGCGGCGGCTCCGGGGCGTCGCAGGGCGCCGGCCTGGGGGAGCACCCGGGCGAAGTACTCCAGGTTCTCCGCCATGCCGTCCCCCGAGTAGGCGAAGCCCGTCGCCAGCATCGCGCGGCGGATCCGGTCTTCCCCGGACACGGCCATGGGCACGCCGTCCACCGTCGCCCCCCCGCCCCGCGTCGCCGCGAAGAGCTCGCCGTGGGCCGAGTCGAGCACCACGCCCACCTCCACCACGCCGTCCACCTCCAGCGCCACGCTCACGCAGTAGTAGGGGAAGCCGTGGGCGTAGTTGAGCGTCCCGTCCAGGGGATCCACGATCCACCGCCGGCCCGCCTGCCCCGTCTGCCCTTCCTCCTCGCCCAGGACCGCGTCGCCGGGGCGGTGCTCGGCCAGCAGGTCCCGGATGGCCTGTTCGGCGGCGGTGTCGATGCGCGTCACCAGATCGATGTCCGTGGACTTGGTGCGCACGGCCAGGTCGCTGCCCAGCCCAGAGCGGTGCAGGGCGGCGGCGGCGCGGGCCGCGGTGATCGCGAGGTCCAGGTCGTGCATGGCGTCTCCGGCTGGCTCGGAGTGTAATGGGGCCATGACCCGACCGCTCCTCAGCCTCCTCCTGCTGGCCCTGCTGGCCGCCTGCCCCTCGGACCCGCCCGTCGACGACGAC
>CALCXL010000363.1 GCA_937907595.1 uncultured Pseudomonadota bacterium | reverse complement strand
TGTACGCCGGGGACGTGCGGGCCGACCCCCGTCGCCTGGAGGACGTGGAGGAGCGGTTCCACCTGCTGCGGCAGCTCGGCCGCAAGAACCACCGGGACCCCGACCAGCTGCTGGAGCTGCGCGACGCCCTGCGCACCGAGCTCGACGAGCTGGAGGGGCTGGGCGAGCGGCTGCAGGGCATCGACGGCGCCATCGAGGCGGCGCGCGCGCTCGCGAGGGGGGCCTGCCTCCGCCTGTCGGTCTCCCGCACGTCGGCGGCCTCCCGTCTGGCCCGGCAGGTCGAGGAGGAGCTGGGCTCCCTGGCCATGGCCCAGGCGCGCTTCGGCATCTCCATGGGGCCCGTGCCCGGCGGTCAGGGGGCGATCGGCTGCGGCGCGGAGGGCGGCCCTCCCTGGCTGAGCGCCGACGGGCAAGACGTCGCCGCGTTCCAGCTGGCCGCGAACCCCGGCGAGGAGCCGCGGCCCCTGGTGAAGGTGGCGTCGGGGGGAGAGCTTTCGCGCATCCTCCTGGCCATCCGGCGGGTGCTGTCGACGTCGTCGCCGGTGCAGACCTGCGTGTTCGACGAGGTCGATTCGGGGCTGGGCGGGGAAACCGCGGACATCGTCGGTGCAAAGCTGGGACAGATCGCGGAAGCAGGTCAGGTTCTTTGCATCACCCATCTGGCCCAGATCGCGGCCCGTGGGACGCGGCATCTGCAGGTGCGCAAGGAGGTCATCGATGGCCGCACACGCACGCTTGCGGACGTTTTGAGCGACGATGAGCGGGTCACGGAGCTGGTCCGCATGGTCGCGGGCAGCGGGCTGGATGAGCAGGCTGAGGCCTTCGCGAGGGGGCTGTTGGAGCGCGCGCGAGGGCGAACGTGAGCACGGGCTGATCGCGTCCGAGGCGATCGGTCGGTAGACTTGCCGACGCAGCGATCGTGCGGGAGCCTCCGGAGGAGAGCAAGGAATGCGGATCACGTCGGCCGGCATCACGAATGTCGGCATGAAGCGCACGAACAACGAGGACAACTACCTCATCAACGACCAGATCGGCGTGTACGTCGTCTGCGACGGGATGGGGGGTCACGCCGGTGGTGAATACGCGAGTCAAATCGCGGTCACGACGGTGGAAGAGGTCCTTGCAAACATCCGGGACGAGTTGGGTGAAGCCGACGAGTCCATGGACGACCAGATCACCCAGGAGAAGATCAAGTACGCGATCCGCCTGGCCGGCAAGCGCATCTACGAGCGCGCGCAGCTGGACCCGGAGTTCCGGGGGATGGGCACCACGGCCGTCATCCTCCTGTTCCGGCGGGGCATGGCGTACCTGGCGCACGTCGGCGACTCGCGCGGCTACCTGATCCGCGGCGGGGAGATCACCCAGCGGACCGAGGACCACTCCTGGGTCAACGAGCAGATCAAGGCCGGCCTGATCACGCCGGAGACGGCGAAGCATCACCGCTTCCGCAACATCATCACCCGCTCCCTGGGCTTCCAGGAGGAGGTGGAGATCGACACGCAGGTGCTGCGCGCGGAGCCCGGGGACCTGTACCTGCTCTGCTCGGACGGGCTCAGCAACCTGGTGGACGAGGGCGAGATGCGCGACCTGCTGGTGGAGAAGTCCTTCCAGGAGACGGCGCGCAGCCTGATCGAGATCGCCAACAACCGCGGCGGCGACGACAACATCACCGTCGTGATCGCCCGGGTCGATTCGGTCGACTGAGCCCACGCCGCACAAAGCCCTGGGGGCTTGCGGAACACCCCTGCTAGAATGGGGGTTGATAGGGCGCCCCGCGACTTCCGTTGACACGCTCAAGTCGCTCGGATAGTACTCGGCCCGCCGTGGGTCACGGGCTCGGGGAGAGCCACCCGGCGCAAGTGGAGCAAAGAGCGTTTGAATTCCCGACTGGTCATCCTGGTTGACGACGGCAGCGACAGCCCGCGCAAGTACGCGCTGGGCCAGGGTCGTCTGCGCGCGCTGATCACGGCGGCGGTGTTCGTGGCGACCCTCGCGGTCGGCGGGGCGGCGGCCGGAGCCTGGCTGCTGCACGGCCACCTGGAGAACACGCCGTCGGCGCAGGCGGAGAACGTCCTGCTCAAGACGCGGCTGCAGGCCCTGGAGGGCAAGCTCAGCCGGGTGGATCTGACCCTCGACCGCGTCATGGCCTACGACGCGAAGATCCGGCAGCTGACGCGCGACGACGAGGGGGCCAAGGCCTTCGGGATCGGTCCCTTGTCGGAGCTGGAGATCGCGGCCGCCGAGCGCGAAGGCCGCGGCGTGAACCTGCCCGGCGAGGACCTGGAGCTGGGCGTGAGCCGCTCGGACTCGCTGGAAGAGCAGCTCGACGACCTGGAGCTGCGCGCCCGCAGCCTGCAGGAGCGCCTGGAGCGCGAAGAGGAGAGCTTGCAGGAGGTCCGGGGCTACCTGGACGACCGCACCTCCCTCCTGGACGCCCACCCGCGCATGTGGCCGGCCCGCGGCTGGGTCACGTCGGGTTACGGCTGGCGCAACAGCCCCCACGGCGGCGGCCGACGCCTGCACGCCGGCCTGGACATCGCCGCCCCCCGGGGCACGCCGGTCGTGGCACCCGCCGACGGGCACGTCGTCTTCGCCGGCTACCACACGGCCTACGGCAACCTGGTCGTCATCGACCACGGCTACGGCATCACCACCAAGTACGGTCACACCTCGCGCATGCTCGTGCGGGTCGGCGATCGCGTGCAGCGCGGCGAGCTGATCGCCAAGGTCGGGAACACCGGCCGCTCCACCGGCCCCCACCTGCACTTCGAAGTCCTCAAGGACGGCGTGCCGGTGAACCCCCGGCGCTTCCTCGACGCGCGCTGAGCCTGTGGCGACCCTGCGTCGCACCCCCTCTCGCCGCTTCCCCCTCCTCGCATCGATCCCGTGCCGCTGGCGCCGACGCTAGACCGTCCGGACCGCCGTGCCTTCGGCCAGGACCATCCAGCCGGCAGTGGGGCCTCCGCCGACGGCGCTGGGGCTGGTGTGCAGCCCCCAGACGGCGTCGCCCCCGCGCTCGCGCGTCGCCCGTCGGAGCTCGGACCGCACCTGGAACATCGCCCGGGTGACGGCTGATTCCGGGGTGGCGGTCAGGTCGGCGGCCGACACGACGACCACGGCGCAGACGTAGCCGAGCACCTCCACCGAACCGACGGGCACCGTGAGGGTGTTCAGCGCCACCGCCGACTCGGCCGCGGCGGCGGCGGTCGCGGGGCGGGGCGGGAGGCGGGTGCTGGGCCCGATGGACTCCCGGTCCGACGGGGCAGGAGGCTCGCCGCGGCCGATGGCGGGCAGCTTCTCCCGGGTGATCGCTGGCCCGAAGAGCGCCTCAGCGGCGGCGTCGCTGCCGTCGTCGTCGTCATCGGTCACCACGAACGTGTCCTGGGTGGACTCCGGGTCTTCGGGCGCGGGCGGCTGCGGCTCGGGGGGCGCAGCGACGTGGTCCTGGGGGCCGTCGAGGGAGTCGTCGTCCCCGGCGATCAGCAGGTCCCCGTCCTCCTCCGCGGGTTCGCTCCCGCCGTCGGCGTCCTGCGCGAAGGCCTCGCCGTCGTCGCCGAACGCGAAGGACTCCTCGTCGTCGCCGAACGCGAAGGACTCCTCGTCGTCGCCGAGTGCGAGGGGCTCGTCGTCCCCCAGGGCGAGGGCGTCGTCGTCCGCGCCGGACTGGGAGCCGGCGGTTCGCTCGGAGTCGTCCCGAGCCTCCGCTGCCCCCTCGGGCTCGGTCCCGTCGCCTGACGCCTCCGCTCCGTCGTGCGCCTCGGCGCGTGGGTGCTCGCCGGTCGCGAGCATGCCGTCCCCGTCCTCGTCCCCGCCGGCCACAAACAGGCCCTCGTCCGCGTCGTCGTCGTCCCCCGCGGCGAAGACCTCGTCCTCCGCGACGACTTCGGCCACGGGCTCGGGCTCGGGCGGGCGAAGCTCGCCGCGGGCGTTGAGCAGCGCGTGGCGGGAGCCGGTCTCCCAGCGCGCGTCGGCGCCCTCGAGCAGATCGGTGAGCTTCTTCAGGCCGTCCGCGGCGAGGTCCGGGATGACGAAGGGAAACTCCGACGTCACGTCCTGCATCTTGTTGGGGTTGCGCTTGAAGCGCGGCAGGCCGAGCAGGGCGCGCCGCAGGTCGCCGACCTTGCTCCACTCCAGCTCGTGGATGACCAGGACGTGCCAGCTGTCGCGCTCGCGCTCGCCCTCGTCGCCCAGATCGATCTCGATCTCGGACAGCGGGGCCAGGCGCTCGCTGGCCAGGCCGACGTCGTTCTCGCCCGAATCCTGGGTGGCGGGGATGTCGTCCGCCACCTTCAGATCGGGGCGATTGACCTTGATGAGGAGCTTTGCGTCGCACTGTGTGCAGCGCGTGCGCACACGGCCGTCTGCGGCCTGCTCGCTCTCGTCGATCGCGTTCTCGGTCCCGCAGCGCGGGCAGGCGACTTGCATCGCCCGTCAGCCTACCAGCTGGCCGGCCCGATCAGACGGCCGCGGCGGTCTCCTCTTCCGCCTCCAGCTCTTCCTTCATGTGGCAGGACTTGTACTTCTTGCCGCTCCCGCAGTGACACGGGTCGTTGCGGCGGAGCTTCGGGCCCTGCCGCTTGAAGGTGACGGGCTTCGCCATCCGCTGCCCCGCGCCCTTGGCTTCGCGGCCGCCCTGGCGCCCGTCGCCCAGCTTGTTGGCCTTCTCCGTGGCGGCCCGGGCCCGCTCGTCGGCCTTGCGCTGCTCCTCGGCCAGCAGGGCCTGCTTCTCTTCTTCGGTGAGGCGTCGCTCGTGGGACAGGTTGGTCCACAGGGCCTCGATGACCTTCTGCTCGCGCAGGTCGCGCATCATCTCGAACATCTCGAACCCCTCCCGCTTGTACTCGAGCAGGGGGTTTCGCTGTCCGTAGCCGCGCAGGCCGATGCCGCCGCGCAGGTGATCCATCGCCTGCAGGTGGCTCTTCCACAGGTCGTCGAGCACCGACAGCAGGAAGTAGGCCTCCCGGTAGCGCGCGTTGTCCGCGCCGATGAGGTCTTCCTTGTCGTCGTACCAGGTGCGGATCAGCTCCATCACCTTGACCGCCACCTCGGGGGAGGGCACGCCGTTGACGTCGGCCAGGACCAGCTCGAAGGTCATGCCCTTGAACTGGTCCGCCAGGGTGGCGTTGAGGCCTTCGACGTCCAGGTCCTGGTCCGTGCCCTTCTCCGGCAGGTGGTTGGCGCAGTAGTCGCCCACCAGCGCCTCCGCCAGCTCCAGGACCTGCACCTTGGTGTCCCCGCCCTCGATCACCGACATGCGCATGCCGTAGACGGCGTCGCGCTGCTGGCTGAGCACGTCGTCGTACTCCAGCAGGTTCTTGCGGATGCCGAAGTTGCGGCCCTCCACCTTCTGCTGCGCGTTGCCCACGGCCTTGCTCAGCCAGGGATGCTCCAGGGGCATCCCGTCCTCCATGCCCAGGCGCTCCATCATCCCCTTCATGCGATCGCTGCCGAAGATGCGCATCAGGTCGTCTTCGAGGGACAGGTAGAAGCGCGAGCTGCCGGGATCGCCCTGACGACCGGCGCGGCCGCGCAGCTGGTTGTCGATGCGGCGGGACTCGTGGCGCTCGGTGCCGAGGACGTGCAGGCCGCCCAGGCCCAGCACCTTCTGCTTGTCCGCCCGGCAGCTGGCTTCGTAGCGGGCCATGGTCTCCTTGAGCCGGTGGTCGTAGTCCTCCTGGGCCTCCTCATCGGGGTCCCAGTCGCCGACCTCGTCCCGCGCGATCATCTCCGCGTTGCCGCCGAGCAGGATGTCCGTGCCGCGGCCAGCCATGTTGGTGGACAGCGTCACCGAGCCGGACCGCCCGGCCTGGGCGACGATCATCGCCTCGGACATGTGGTGCTTGGCGTTGAGCACGTTGTGCGGCACGCCCATCTTCGTCAGCAGGCGGTGCAGCAGCTCCGACTTCTCCACCGACGCGGTGCCCACCAGCACCGGGCGCCCGAGCTCGACCAGGTTCGCGATCTCCTCGCAGACGGCCTGGAACTTCTCCGGCTCCGTCTTGTAGATGGCGTCGTCCATGTCATCGCGAATGATCGGCTTGTTGGTGGGCACGACCGTCGTCTTGAGCTCGTAGATCTTCTCGAACTCCGGGGCCTCCGTGTCCGCCGTGCCCGTCATGCCCGACAGCTTCTCGTACTTCTGGAAGTACTTCTGGTAGGTGATCGTGGCGAGGGTGACGTTCTCCTTCTCCACCTCGATCCGCTCCTTGGCCTCCACCGCCTGGTGCAGCCCGTCGGACCAGCGGCGGCCGTCCATGAGGCGGCCGGTGAAGGGGTCGACGATGATGACCTTGCCGTCCCGCACCACGTAGTCGCGGTCCCGGTGGAACAGCGTGTGCGCCTTGAGGCCCTGGTTGACCAGGTGCAGCGTCTCGATGTTCTCCGGCTTGAACAGGTTGTCCACGCCCAGGCGGTCCTCCACCTTGTCGATGCCGGCGTCCGTCAGCGTGGCGCTGCGGGCCTCCTCGTCCAGGATGAAGTCGATCTCCTGCTTGAGGCCGGGGATGACCTTGTCGATCTCCGCGAAGCGCGTGAGGTCCGCCTCCGCGGGGCCCGAGATGATCAGCGGCGTCCGCGCCTCGTCGATGAGGATGGAGTCGACCTCGTCGACGATCCCGTAGTTGTGTCCCCGCTGGACCATGTCCTCCAAGCGGAGCTTCATGTTGTCCCGCAGGTAGTCGAAGCCGAACTCGTTGTTGGTGCCGTAGGTGATGTCCGCGGCGTAGCTGTCCCGGCGCTCCTGGTTCTTCAGGCCGTGCACGATGGTGCCGGTGGAGAGCCCCAGCCAGCGGTAGACCCGGCCCATCCACTCGCCGTCGCGCGACGCCAGGTAGTCGTTGACGGTGACGACGTGCACGCCCTTGCCGGTCAGCGCGTTGAGGTAGGAGGGGAGGGTGGCGGTCAGGGTCTTGCCTTCGCCGGTGCGCATCTCGCAGACGTGGCCCTGGTGCATGAGGATCCCGCCGATCATCTGCACGTCGTAGTGGCGCATCTCCATGGTGCGCCACGCGACCTCCCGCACCACGGCGTAGGCGTCGGGCAGGATGTCGTCCAGGGTGGCGCCCTGGTCCAGCCGCTCGCGGAACAGCCCCGTCATCGCCTTCAGCTCGTCGTCGCTGGCGCCGCTGTAGGAGTCGGCCAGCCCGTTGATGCGGGCGACCATGGGCCGCAGGGCCTTGATGGTGCGGTCGTGCTTGGTTCCGAAGACCTTCTTGAAGATGTCGCCAATGGCCATGGGGCGTCCTTGCTGGAAGCGGCGTGGGTGCGAAGACTGGAGGGTCCCGCCGGCGCCGGCGGGTGCATTAGCACAGTCACCTAATCACGCGCGTGAGAAGGTCAAGGAGAGAGCGCCCCGGATCAGGCAGGATCGCCCCATGAACCACCTGGACCACCCAACCGTCAGCGCCCGCTACTTCTTCCCCCGACGCGCCCCCATCGTGAAGCCTCTCGTGGTGCAGGTGCCCGGCGCCGAGCTGCACTGCTGGCACCGGCCGGCGGGGGAGGGGAAGCCCACGCTGCTGCACTTCCACGGCAACGGGGAGGTGGTGGCCGACTACCTGGGCGACTTCGCCCGCGCCTTCACCGACGCCGGCTGGGGCGTGCTGCTGGCGGAGTACCGCGGCTACGGCGGCTCCACGGGCACCCCGCAGATGATCACCATGCTCGACGACGCGGTGGCCGTCTTCGATGCGGCGAAGCTCGATCCAGCGCAAACCGTGGTCTACGGCCGGTCGGTGGGCTCCATCTACGGCCTGCACGTCGCCTTCAAGCGGCCGGTCAAGGCGCTGGTGTTGGAGAGCGGCATCGCCTCCCCCCTGGAGCGCATCCTGCTGCGGGCCACCCCGAAGGAGCTGGGCTGCACCATGGACGAGCTGGAGGTCGAGGCGGCGAAGCACGTCGACCACGCCGCGAAGCTGGCGGCCTACCAGGGCGACGTCGTCGTCTTTCACACGGTGCGTGACCACATGGTCGACTTCCACCATGCCGAGCGCCTGGCCACCTGGAGCGGCGGCGATCTGGTCCCCCTGAGCCCCGGCGACCACAACTCGATCCTGGCCTACCACCTGCCCGCGATCGTGCAGCGGGTGCTCCGTTTGGGCTGATCGACCGGCGGATTCCCCGTCGAGAATCTTGCCCTGCCCCGATCCCTCTGGTAGATCGCCCGCGCTTCACCTCGGTGAGGCAACGACTCACGCGCACGCCGGCCTCCCCGGTGCCCGCCTTGCGGGATTGGAGGCCATCACCCCGGATGTTCCGGGGGGTGGAGCGCGGCGGACCAACCGGGAGAGAAAAATGCCTGACGTTTCCTTGCGCGATCTGCTCGATGCCGGTGTTCACTTCGGACACCAGACCCGTCGCTGGAACCCCAAGATGAAGGGGTACATCTTCGGAGAGAAGAACGGCATCCACATCATCAACCTGCAGCAGACGGCCATCCAGCTGGCCCACGCCACGAACTTCGTGAGCGAGGCTGTGGCCCGCGGCCAGAAGGTGCTGTTCGTCGGCACGAAGCGTCAGGCCTCGGACATCGTGTCCGCCGACGCCGAGCGCGCCGGCCAGTACCACGTCACCCACCGGTGGCTGGGCGGCATGCTGACCAACTTCAAGACCGTCAAGGGCTCCATCGACCGGCTGAACAAGCTGGAGAAGGACCAGGCCGACGGCAAGTTCGACGGCCTGACCAAGAAGGAGCGCCTGAGCCTGGAGCGCCAGTCGACCAAGCTCAAGGCGTCGCTCGGTGGCATCCAGGAGATGACCGCCCTGCCCGGCGTCATCTTCGTGATCGACCCCAAGAAGGAGCACATCGCCATCAAGGAAGCCCGCCGCCTGGGCATCCCGATCGTGGCCGTCTGCGACACCAACTGCGATCCCGACGGCATCTCCTTCGTGATCCCCGGCAACGACGACGCCCTGAAGGCCATCAAGCTCTTCGCCGGCGCCGTGGCCGACGCCTGCATCGAAGGCCGCCAGATGGCCAAGGACTTCGCCCGGCGCGAGTACGCCAACCTGGGCGGTGGCCAGGCCGTCGCCGTGACGCAGGAGGAGGTCGCCGGCCCGGAGGTCGTGGTGAAGAGCCAGACCGAAGAGACCGCCGCTGCCCTGGCTGAGGAGGCCGCCCCGGTCGCCGAGGCCGCTCCCGCCGCCGAGGCCGCTCCCGCCGCCGAGGCCGCTCCCGCCGCCGAGGCCGACGAAGCCGCCCCCGAGGCCCCCGCCCAGGCCTGAGCCCCGACACGACCCTGAGAACACCCGGGTCCCTGGACCCGCAAACAAACACAGCCCTGGCCTGCCGGCCGGGGGAAGGACGATTCACATGGCGATCAGCGCTTCGATGGTGAAGGACCTCCGCACGCGCACCGGTGCGGGCATCCTGGACTGCCGCAAGGCCCTGGCGGAGAACGACGGGGACACGGAGAAGGCGGTGGACTGGCTGCGGGCCAAGGGCATCGCGAAGGCGGCCAAGAAGGCGTCGCGTGCGGCGACCGAGGGCAGCGTGTTCGCGTACATCCACGGCGCCGGCAAGCTCGGCGTGCTGCTGGAAGTGAACTGCGAGACGGACTTCGTCGCCCGCGGCGAGGACTTCCAGGAGTTCGTGAAGGCGGTGTCCATGCACATCGCCGCGTCGGGCCCCCAGTGGGTGACCGAGGACGAGGTCCCCGCGGAGATCATCGAGCGGGAGAAGGCCGTGTCCATCGCCCAGGCCGTGGAGCAGGGCAAGCCCCAGAACATCGCCGAGAAGATGGTCGCGGGCAAGATCGCCAAGTTCCTCAAGGAGAACTGCCTGATGACGCAGGCCTTCGTGATGGACGAGGACAAGACGATCGCGGACCTGCAGAACGACTTCATCGCCAAGTGCGGTGAGAACGTGAAGATCCGTCGCTTCGTTCGCTGGAACCTCGGAGAGGGTCTGGAGAAGAAGGAAGACGACTTCGCGGCCGAGGTCGCGCGCATGGCCGCCGGCGAAGCCTGAGCCTCGCCAACCCTTGCAGGGCCCCTCTCACCGACGGTGGGGGGGGCCCTCGCCTTTGGGGCGTCCGCCTCAGACGGGGCTGAGGCTGCTAGAGTCGCCGCCCTTCGCAGCATCGAGGAAGCCATGGACGAATATCTCAGCGAGATGAATGAGGAGATGGAGAAGCCGGTCAAGCACCTGGCTCGTGAGCTGTCCAAGGTCCGGACCGGCCGCGCCTCCATCGCCCTGCTGGACGACATCCGCGTCGACTACTACGGCGCCCCCACGCCCCTGAGCGGCGTGGCCAGCCTGAGCGTGCCCGAGCCGCGCATGATCATCGTCAAGCCCTGGGACGCCTCGGTGCTGTCCTTGATCGAGAAGGCCATCGGCGCGTCGCGGCTGGGCATCAACCCGAACAACGACGGCAAGATCATCCGGCTCAACTTCCCGGAGCTCACCGGGGACCGCCGCAAGGACCTGAGCCGTCAGGTCTCGGACATGGGCGAGCAGGCCAAGGTCAGCATCCGCGCCGTACGCCGCGAGTACAACGACCTGTTCAAGACCATGCAGAAGGACGGCGACATGACCGAGGACGCCTTGAAGAAGACGCTCGATCAGGTCCAGAAGAGCACCGATCTCTTCTGCGAAAAGGCCGACCAGGTCGCCGCCCGCAAGGAGAAGGAGATCCTGGAGGTCTGACCTCTGGGCCGCCGCCATGGCCGACTCCCCGGCGGTGGTTCCCCGCCACATCGCCATCATCATGGACGGCAACGGTCGCTGGGCGGAGGCTCAGGGGCTGCCGCGCGTGGCCGGTCACGAAGAGGGCGCGCGCTCGGTGCGCACCATCACCCGCTACTGCCGCAAGCTCGGCGTGGAAGCGGTGACCCTGTACAGCTTCAGCACGGAGAATTGGGGCCGCCCCGACGACGAGGTCACGGCCTTGATGGGCCTGCTCCTGCGCTACCTGGTGCAGGAGCGGGAGGAGATCCTCGGCAACGACATCCGCCTGGTGCACAGCGGTCAGGCCGAGCGCCTGCCCCCCGGCGTGCAGGAGGCGCTGTTCGAGCTGGAGCGGGACAGCGCGGACTGCGAGGGCATGGTCCTCAACCTGGCGCTGTCCTACGGCAGCCGGCAGGAGATCCTGCGCGCCGTGCAGGCGGTGGCGACGGAGGTGGCCGACGGCTCCCTGTCCGTCGACGACATCGACGAGGCCGCCCTGGAGCGCCACCTCTACACCGCGGGCCTGCCCGACCCCGACCTGCTCATCCGCACGTCCGGGGAGATGCGGCTGTCCAACTTTCTGCTCTGGCAGATCGCCTACGCCGAGCTGTACGTCACCCAGACCCCTTGGCCGGCCTTCCGCGAGGAGCAGCTCGACGCCGCGCTGGCCGACTTCGCCCGGCGGCAGCGGCGGTTCGGCCTCACAGGCGAGCAGGTGGAGCCCAGATGACCGAGACCCAGACGCGCCTGGCCAGCGGCATCGGTGCGCTGCTGGTGATCCTGCCCATCCTCGTCTGGGGGGGCTTCTGGGGCGTGCTCGCGCTCGTCTACCTGGCCGCGGTCTGGTCGATGCACGAGATGGCCACCATGGCCCTGCCCGAGCAGCGCAACGCCGCCTTCGGCCTGCTGCTGGTCTTCGGGACCCCCCTGTTCCTGTTGGCGGCCCTGTCGACGTCGGCGACGATCCCCGGCACGGACATCGCGCTGCCGGACCGCAGCCTGCTCCTGCTCAGCGCCCTGGCCCTGGGCTTTCAGGGCTCGGCGGTGTTCTTCCTGTTCACCGCTGAGAGCACCGACGGCCTGGCGGATCGCTGGGGCCGCTTCCTGCTCGCCCTGATCTACGTGCCGCTGCTGCTGGGCCTGCTGCCCTCGATCGTGGTGCTGGAGGGCGGTCGGGGCTGGATCTGGGTGGCGCTGGCGGTGGGCTGGTTCGGCGACATCGGCGGCTACTTCGCCGGGCGCGCCTTCGGCAAGCACAAGATGCTGCCCTTGATCTCCCCCAAGAAGACCTGGCAGGGCTTCGCCGGCGGGGTGGCTCTGGCCGTGCTCGGCCTGGTGGTCTGGAAGTTCCTGATCTTCGACTGGACGGCCCGGGGCGAGGTCACCATGACGCTGCTGGACTGCCTCATCATCGGCGTGTTCGGCGACGTGGCGGGCGTGGCCGGCGACTTCGTGGAGTCGATGCTCAAGCGCACCTGGGGGGTCAAGGACTCCGGCCGCTTCCTGCCCGGGCACGGCGGCATGCTCGACCGCATCGACGCCGTGATGTTCGCCGCCCCCATGGTCTGGGCCTGGCTGGTGGTCGTGCGCCCCCTCGTCCTGGCATGAAGCGCCCTCGTCCCGCCGGGCGAGCCCAGCCCCTCTCCCGCATCGAGCCCCTGGCGGACGCGCCCCTGGTGCTGGCCATCGACGCGTCGGGTCCCGTGGAGGCGGTGGCTCTGGCCCAGGGGGACCTGGTGCTGGCCGAGTCCAGCCGCCGACGCACCCGCGGTCGCGGATCGGCCCTGGCGGCGCGCGTGGACGACGTGCTGCGGGACGCCGATCGCCGCCCCGATCAGCTCGCCGCGGTGGCCTGCATCGTCGGTCCAGGGTCCTTCACCGGCATCCGCGTGGGCGTGGCCACGGCCCAGGGACTGGCCGCCGCCCTGGGCGTGCCCACCCTCTCCTGGACGGCCACCCAGGCCTGGGCCCTCGCGGCGCAGGGACCGGTGGTGGTCGCCCTGGACGCCCGCCGGAGCGAGGTCTACGGCCAGGCCTTCGATGTCTCCTTCGACGGCGACCTGCGGGAGCTCCTGCCCCTGAGCCTGGGCGCCCCGGAGGCCTTCTTCCAGGCCGCGATCGCCCACCGGGACGCGCTGGTCCTGGGCGACGGGGCTCGCCTCTACGCCGAGCGCCTGGAGGCCGCGTGGGGCGCCTCCCCCAGGATCCTGCGCCACGTCACCGGGCCCGCGGTGGGGGCGGTGGCGGTGCGATCGGCCCGGTCCCTCGCGGCGGACCCCTCGCTGCCCAGCCAGCCCCTGCGGCCCATCTACCTGCGCGACCACGACGCAGCCCGTCCTTCGTCTTGACCCAAAGTTTCGATCGGACCTAGGCTCTTGGGCGTGGGGGCCCCGGCGGCTCCCCGGGGAGCAGCATGCAGCAGTGCGATCTGGACCTCATCGACTCGATCCGCCCCACTCACCGGGAACTGGATCGTCTCCTGGCCGATCACCGCGACTACGAGCGTCGCCTGTCCGAACTGGCCCGCCAGCGCTGGCGCTCCACCGACGACTACGCCGAGGAGCAGCTCCTCAAACGCAAGAAGCTGGCGGGCCGCGACCGCATCCACGAGATCCTGGCGCAGCACCGCCTGTCCGCCTGAGGCCGCGCGAGCGCCTCTGACTCGCCGCAGGTCCCCCCACTGCGCACTCACCCTCCCACGGGGTGACGGGGTCTGGTATGTCCCCGTGCGCGCAGCCGCGCAGAGGTGAGGATCCGAGCGATGCAGATCAAGGAAGACGGATACGTCGTCGCGGTCGTGGGTGCTACAGGCGCCGTGGGCCGGGAGATGATCAAGACCCTGGAGGCTCGGGACTTCCCGGTGAAGGAGCTTCGGCTCTTCGCGTCGGCGCGCGGCGCGGGCGAGGAGATCGTCTTTCACGGTGAGGACCTGAAGGTGGTCGAGCTGGGGGACGAGGCGCCTGACGGCGTCGACATCGCCCTGTTCAGCGCCGGCGGCTCCGTGAGCAAGGAGATGGCGCCCAAGTTCGCGGCCAAGGGCGCGGTGGTCATCGACAACAGCTCTGCCTGGCGCATGGACCCGGCCGTCCCGCTGGTGGTGCCGGAGGTGAACCCCGCGGAGGCCTTCAAGGCGTCGACCGCGGCGGGCAAGGGGATCATCGCCAACCCGAACTGCTCCACGATCCAGCTGGTCGTGGCCCTCAAGCCGCTGTCGGATGCCTTCGGCCTGGAGCGGGTGGTGGTCAGCACCTACCAGTCGGTCTCGGGCGCGGGGCAGAAGGGCGTGGCGGAGCTCAGCGACCAGGTGGTCGCCCTCTTCAACCACAAGGAGGCGGACCCGAAGGTCATGCCCCACCCCATCGCCTTCAACTGCATTCCCTCCATCGGCACGTTCCTGGACAACGGCTACACCGACGAGGAGTGGAAGCTGGTGCAGGAGAGCCGCAAGATCCTGGCCCTGCCCAGCCTGAAGGTCAGCCCCACTGCCGTGCGGGTGCCGGTCTTCTCCTGCCACTCCGAGGCGGTGAACGTGACCTGCTCGCGCAAGGTGACGCCGAAGGCCGCCGCGGCGGCGTTCCACAACGCCGAGGGCCTGGTGATCCAGGACATGCCCGCCGAGCAGGTCTACCCCATGCCCTTCCCCCTGGCGGGCAGCGACGACGTCTACGTGGGCCGCATCCGCCAGGATCCCGACGACGACTGCGCCCTGAACTTCTGGGTGGTGGCTGACAACCTGCGCAAGGGCGCCGCCCTCAACGCCGTCCAGATCGCGGAGCTCCTTCACGAGGGCCCCGAGTGAGGTCCCTGGCCCTCGTCCTCGCGCTGGGCCTCCCCGCGACCGCCTCGGCGGTGCCCGCGGGCTGGAGCGGTCAGCTGTCGGGCAGCTCCACCCCCACGGGCCTGGCGATCAGCGACGACGAGCGCTTCGTGGTGAAGACCCATGCTGGCAACGGCGGCGTCACCGTGTTCGACCGCACCAGCTTCCTGGACGGAGGCACCAACCTGTCGGTCTGCAGCGACGCGCGGGACGTGGAGTTCGTCACGGGCGCCGCCATCGACGACCGCTTCTACGTGGGCTGCACCGACGGCGAGGTCTACCACCTCACCCCGCGCGCCAGCGCCTTCCCAGCCACCTGGACGGTGTCGGACCCGATCACGCTCTCGCTGGCGGACGTGGCCGGGGACGTGGTGGCCCTGGACTTCGCCCCCGCGGACACCGTGGTGCACGCCGTCCTGCAGAACGATGGCTTCTATTCCTTGTGGACCGTGCCCCTGAGCGACGACATCGCCCTGCGCGTGGCGCCGTCCCATCCGGGCCTGGGCACCATCGCCTACAGCGCGATCGGCGAGGACGGCGCCCCCTGGATCCTGGCCGACTCCGCCAGCCTGCTGCACCACGTCCAGCGCGTCGGCAGCGAGTACGCGGTCCTGGGCACCAGCCTGACCTACAACCGGGTGACCGGTCTCGCCATCAGCAACGCCCTGGACACGGTCTACGTGGCCGACGCCGACGAGGGTGAGGTCTGGACCGTGCCAGCCTCGGCCCCCCTGCTGGGCGCCAGCGAGCACCCCGGCGTGGTCAGCGGCCCCGTCGCCCTGGCCCTGGGCGGCCGGCGCGCCTCGCCGTTCCTCTGGCTGGGGGAGGCCGGCGGCGAGCTGGTTGGCCTGGACGCCGACGGGGACGAGCTGTTCAGGGAGGACCTTGACGGCCAGAACGCTGCGGCCATCGCACCCGTGTCGGGCGTCGACGGCGCGGTGTACGTCGCGGGCACCGGCGGGGTCGTCCGCATGGTGACCGATCGGCCCTTCGTCTCCCTCCTGGACGCGGACGCCACGCGGCTGGGCCCGGGGGAGGAGTACACCCTCACGTTCGCCGCCAACGCCGACGTCGAGTACGAGCTGCGGGTGGCAGCCGACCTGGACCCCGACGGCGGCAGCCGGATCGCGGCGGGCAGCCTGGAGGTCGACGTGGAGAGCTCGGTCACCCTGCAGGCCGACGACCTGCCCCTGGAGGGCGCCAACCGCGTGTACCTCTTCGTGGACAGCGGCGCCGACGACCTGGGCGTCGACTCCATCGTGCTGACCTTCGACGGCCCGCCCGACGCCCTGGCCACGCCCACGGTGGGGGTGGCGGACGAGGAGCTGACCCTGCGCTGGATGGCCAGCGATGAGCCCGACATCGCCACGTTCGAGGTCTATCTGGCCGACGCCCCGTTCACCAGCGACGCCCTGCCCGCCTTCGTCACCGCCGACGGAATGACCTGGCCCCGGACCGTCACCGCGGGGGAGCCGTCCGCGGCCCAGTCCGTGGCCGTGAAGGGCTTGACCAACAACACGCTGTACTACCTGGCCGTGCGCGCGCAGGACGAGGGCGGCCAGCTCAGCCCCCTGAGCGACGTCGTCAGCGGCACCCCCCGGGACACCTGCGGCGCCGCCGAGTGCGCCGGCGAGCCCCTGGGCTGCTCCACCTGCAGCTCCCTGGCGTCCCGCGATCCCGCCGTGCCCCTGGGCGCGTGGCTGCTGCTGGGCCTGTGCGCATGGCTCCTCCGCCGACGGTGACCGACGCCCCGCGGATCCTGGGCGGCCTGGCCAGCTCCCCCGAGGTCCGCTCCGGCGGCGGCTCCGGCTGGCGGTCTCGCCTGCCCCCGGGCACGCGCAACCTGCTGCTGACCCTGGAGTACGACGGCTCGACCTTCGCGGGATGGCAGTTCCAGCCCGGGCAGCGCACGGTGCAGGGGGTGGTGGGCGACGCCCTGGCCATGCTGTGCCGCCACGACGTCGTCCTGCGGGGGGCGGGGCGGACCGACTCCGGCGTGCACGCCTGGGCGCAGCGCGCGACCTTTCTCACCGACTGCACGCTGCCGCCGGCCAAGTTCGTCCGCGGGGTGACGGGCATCGCCCGGGGCCACGTGGCGGTGACGGCGGCCCAGGAGATGCCCCTGGACTTCCACGCCCGCCACGACTCCCGCGGCAAGGTCTACGCCTACCGCCTGCTCCTGCGGCCCACGCGAAGCCCCCTGCGCGACGGCCGCGCCTGGCACCTGCGGCAGCCACTCGACCTGGATCGGCTCGAGGCGGAGCTGGCCACGCTGCCCGGCCGGGCGGACTGGAGCGCGTACCGGTCGGGGGACTGCGGGGCCACGGATCCGGTCAAGACGCTGCACTCCGCCCATCTGGTGCGCGAAGAACGGGACGTCGTCGCCCTGGTGTTC
>CALCXL010000362.1 GCA_937907595.1 uncultured Pseudomonadota bacterium | reverse complement strand
AGCAAGGCGCCGTTCACCTGGAAGCTGGGGTTCTCCGTGGTCGCGCCCACCAGCGTGACCAGGCCGGACTCGACGTGGGGGAGGAAGGCGTCCTGCTGCGCCTTGTTGAAGCGGTGGATCTCATCGACGAAGAGCAGCGTGCGCGCCGACGGGTCCTGTCCGCGCCGGATCCTGGCCCGCTCGACGATCTCCCGCACTGCCTTGACCCCGCCCAGCACCGCGGAGAAGTCCTCGAAGGTCGCCCGGGTGTGCTGGGCCAGCAGGCGGGCCAGCGTGGTCTTGCCCGAGCCGGGCGGTCCCCAGAGCACCATGGAGACGAGGCGATCGCCCTCGATCAGGCCGCGCAGGGGCTTCCCGGGGCCCAGGAGGTGGTCCTGCCCCAGGACCTGATCGAGGGACCGCGGGCGCATGCGCTCGGCCAGGGGGGTGCGGAAGAGCTCGGGCAGGGTCTGGCGGTCCACGGGGTGCATCGTAGTGACCGGGATCGCCGATGGGGAGGCGGACGCGGCGTCCGGCGTCGGCGGCGCGGGGGCTCGGCCCGCCCGATCGGTCGGGCCACCGGGCGTCGGCAGGGTGCTATAGACCCCGGACCGTGGCCGACCAGGACATCGCAACCCAGCGCCTCCTCTCCTACCTGCGCGCCGAGTCGAAGCAGTACGGCGTCGGCGTGGCGGCGCTGCTGCTCACCAACCTCTGCACCGCCGGCATCCCCTACTGCACCAAGCTCATCTTCGATGCGCTCGAGGGCGTGGACGGCGGCGCGGATCCCCAGGAGGCCACGCACCGCGTCGCCGTGCTGGCGGGCGGGATCGTCGGTCTGGCCCTCGCGATGGCCACCTTCCGCGTGATCTCCCGCGTGTTCATCTTCAACGGCGGGCGGCGGGTCGAGTACGCCCTGCGCAACGACGTGTACGCGCACATGCAGACGCTGTCGCCGGCCTTCTTCGGTCGGCTGGCGGTGGGCGACCTGGTCTCCCGCACCACCAACGACATCACGGCCATGCGGCTGCTGGGCGGGCCGGGGGTGCTCAACATCGCCAACACCGCGCTGGTCTACGTCGCCGCCATCGTGCCCATGCTGCTGCTCAGCCCGACGCTGACCGTGGCCGCGGTGGCGCCCTTGGGGCTGGTGTTCCTGACCTCCCGCCTGGTGGGGCCACAGATCTACCGACGCTCCTTCGAAGCCCAGACCCAGCTGAGCAACGTGTCCGCGCTGGCCAACGAGTCGATCACCGGGATCGGCGTGCTGCAGGCCTACGGGCGCGAGGACGCGCGGCAAACCCGCTTCGGCGTGGCGTCCGAGACCTACCGCCAGGCCTACCTGCGCTTCGTGCTCTACCGCTCGGTTCTGCTGCCGATCCTCGCCGGCATGGGCGGCCTGGGCACGCTGACCATCCTCTTCTTTGGTGGCGGCGCGGTCATCGACGGCCGGCTCAGCCTGGGCGACTTTGTGGCCTTCTTGGGCTACCTGGGCATGTTGATGTGGCCGACGGTCGCCCTGGGCTGGATGATCAGCCTCTGGCAGCGCGGGCGGGCCGCCGGCGAGACGGTGCCGATTGTGTGAGAGGTCGTC
>CALCXL010000361.1 GCA_937907595.1 uncultured Pseudomonadota bacterium | reverse complement strand
CAGGATGCTCATGAGTACGCAGAAGCAGCGGGTCGCCGTCCTCCTCGGAGGGCTGTCTTCCGAGCGAGCGATCTCCTTCAAGTCCGGTCACGCCGTCGCGCGCGCCCTCGCCGCCCGCGGGCACGACGTCGTGGAGATCGATGTCGGGCGGGACGTCGACCAGCGCCTGCGGGAGGCCCGCGTCGACGCCGCCTTTCCGGTGCTGCACGGCAAGTGGGGTGAGGACGGCTGCATCCAGGGCCTGCTGGAGTGCCTTGGCATCCCCTACGCGGGGCCGTCGGTGGCCGCTGCGGCCCTCACCATGGACAAGGTCAACACGCTGCGCCTGCTTCAGGGCGGCGGCGTGCCCACCCCGCTCGGGGTCGTCTGGACCGCCGCCGACCGCGACCGGGGGTTGGAGGACCTCCCCTTCGCGCTGCCTGCGGTGGTCAAGCCCGTGCGGGAGGGCAGCTCCTTCGGCGTGACGATCGTTCGCCAGGAAGCGCAGCTGGGCCCCGCTGTGGCCGCCGCCCTGGCCCTGGACGAGCGCATCCTGGTGGAGGAGTGCGTGCCGGGCCCGGAGCTGACCGTGGGCATCCTGGAGGGCCGCGCGCTGCCGGTGGTGGAGATCGCGCCGGTGGGGGCCTGGTTCGACTTCGAAGCGAAGTACACGAAGGGCGCCTCGGAGTACCATGTCCCTGCCCGCATCGAGCCGGCCCTGGCCGAGCGCTGCCAGGCCATCTCCCTGGAGGCAGCGCGCCTGACCGGCTGCCTGGATTCCTGCCGCGTCGACGTCATGGGGGGCGGTGAGGGCGGACCGCGGGTGCTGGAGGTCAACACGATCCCCGGCATGACCGACACCAGCCTCTTGCCCATGGCGGCGGCGGCGGTGGGTGTTGACTTTGAGGAGCTCTGCGACCGGCTGCTGGGGCTGGCGCGGCTGCGAAACGGTTGACGGGGGCGCTGCGCGCCCGCCCCTGATTTCGGGTGCGCCGGGTTTCCCGCTTCGCCCCGTGTGCTAATATCCACGCCGCTCGCACCCTGCATCGCAGGGTCGGGATGACCCCGCAAACGGAGGTTCCAGGCCCTTGCAGCCGAAGGCCGAACTCGTATTCATCAGCGGCGAACGTGCCGGTGACACCGTGACCCTCGAACAGGGTCGCACCGTCATCGGACGCCAAGTTGGTGATCTCATCGTCTCGGACAAGGAAGTCTCGTCCATTCACGCGATCGTGTCTTACGAACGTGGTGGCTGGTACGTGATGGACCTGGGTTCGACGAACGGCGTGTTCGTGGACGAGCAGGTCAAGCTGGAGGCCCGGCTGCGCAACGGCACGGAGCTCCGGGTGGGCCAGTCCCGCCTGCGATTCCAGCTCACCGGCGCCCCGGAAGAGGACGCTGAGGCGGCCCCGGACCTGCTGGAAGGCGGCCTGAACGCGGACCTGACCCTCCCCCACGTCCCCCGCGGCGGCACCTTGACCGGCGAGCAAGCCGCCAAGGTGCGCGACTCCGTCGAGCGGGACGCCGACCTCCGCCGGGAGGCCGAGCAGCTCCTGCACGCCGACATCTCCTTCGAGGAGCGGGACACCGAGGACATCGCCGCCGGCGCCGCCGAGGACGATGAAGAGGACATCCGCGCCCTGGGCGACGGCCCCGGCGTCATGGTCAGCCTGGAGATCCTGGAGGGAGCCGACAAGGGCGCCATCCGTCGATACAACCAGGAGAGCGTGCTGGTCGGCCGCCTGAACACCGACCTGGTCGTCCGCGACTCGGACGTGTCCCGGCGCCACTCCATCATCGAGGTCTTCGACGCCCAGCAGGTCTACCTGCGGGACCTGAACTCCACGAACGGGTCCTACGTCAACGGCAAGCGCGTCTCCTCGGTGAGGCTGCGCAACGGCGACCAGATTCGCCTGGGTCGCTGCCTCATCCGGTTCTCCGCCCGCCCCGTCTGAGCCCGTGCCCGCGCGCGCTGCGCCCGCTCGCCGCCTCGACCTCGTGGTGCCCGTCCTGAACGAGGCCCACGTCCTCCCCCAGACCGTGCCCCGCCTGTGGTCCTTCGTTCGGCAGCACCTGCCGGGCTGGCACGTGATCATCACCATCGCCGACAACGGCAGCCAGGACGGCACCGCCGAGCAGGCGCGCCTCCTGGCCGAGCGGCTGGAGGGTGTGCGTTGGTGGTCCACCCCCATCGCCGGGCGGGGGGCGGCTCTGCGTCGCGCCTGGATGCAGAGCGAGCAGGACGTGCTGGCCTACGTCGACGTCGACCTCAGCAGCGACCTGCAGGCCCTGCCCACGCTGGTGGAGCGGGTGGCCGAGGGCTACGACGTGGCGGTGGGCAGCCGGCTGCTGCCGGGCTCCCAGGTGACCCGCCGGCTGCATCGGGAGGTGCTTTCCCGCGGCTACTCGGCGTTGATCGCCGCGCTCTTTGCTCCGGGCTTCGGGGACGCGCAGTGCGGGTTCAAGGCGATGTCCCGTCCGGCCGCGCGCGCCCTGCTGCCCCAGGTCCGTGACGGCGGCTGGTTCTTCGACACGGAGCTGCTGCTGCTGGCCCACGCCGCGGGCATGCGGGTGGCGGAGGTGCCGGTGACCTGGGTGGAGGACACCGACAGCCGCGTGCGCATCCTGCCGACGGTGGCCGCGGACCTCGCCGGGCTGGCGCGCATGAAGCTGGGCGGGTCGAGGACCGGCGCGCAGGCCGTGCGGCGGGCCTGGTCGCCCGGGGAGTGAGGGCGCGGGGGCGCGCCCGGTGCGCCGTCAGTCGTTTTCGATCGTTGACTGGATGATGGTGGCCGCGCTGCGGTGGGCCCACCACGCCTTCCAGGAGTCCACCTCGGTGGCCGAGGGCGGCGCGTCGGCGCCCACGCTGGCGTCGCGGTAGGTGATGCCCGTGATCTTGGTGAGGGAGCGGGTGGCCGCGAGGGCGATGCGGGGGTCGTCGTCCTTGAGCACCCCGACCAGGGCGTCGATGCCGCCGATGCTGCCGACCTCCCCCAGGGCGAGGACGATGTGCTCGCGCACGAAGAGCGACTGGCCCTGCAGGTAGTTGCCCGGCAGGTTCAGCGCCTCCGACAGCGCCTTGTGGCTGTTGCGGTCCCCGATGGCGGCCAGGGTGTCGGCGGCGGAGGCGCGCACGGTCATGGCCTGGTCG